>NZ_JBUEQR010000001.1:0-15431 GCF_054968985.1 Streptococcus sp. 1F3
TGGACCTTTTTATCATGCGCTCATTAAGAGAGGAGAAGTGCATTAGGTCCAGTGGACCTTTTTATCATGCGCTAATGAAGAGGAAAGAAGTGCATTAGGTCCAGTGGACCTTTTTATCATGCGCTAATGAAGAAGAGAGAAGCGCATTAGTTCCAGTGGACCTTTTTATCATGCGCTAATGAAGAGGAAAGAAGTGCATTAGGTCCAGTGGCCCTTTTTATCATGCACTAATGAAGAGGAGAGAAGGGCTTATACTCTAAGGGAGTTTATCTTCTCTAACGATGCTACTGGTATAAAGAATAGCGTCGTACAGTATTTTCTACTTCATAGTGTGCTATCTTTTTTTTAGAGGGGGAATCTCTTTTCTTTATGGTATAATAGCTTCATGATAAAAAGACCGACTTCAGCTTATATTCATATCCCGTTTTGTACCCAGATTTGCTATTATTGTGATTTTTCAAAGGTATTTATTCAAAATCAGCCTGTTGATGACTATTTAGTAGCTCTCATGGAGGAGGTACAGTTCTATGATTTGCCTCCCTTAAAAACGCTATACATTGGAGGAGGGACCCCCTCAGCTTTATCTGCAAAGCAGTTGGATTATTTGCTGACGAACTTGGAACAAGTCCTCGATTTATCTCAAGTAGAAGAATTTACCATTGAGGCTAATCCTGGAGACTTGACAGAAGATAAAATCGCTGTTTTACAAAGTTCCAAGTGCAATCGGGTTTCGCTCGGTGTACAGACTTTTGATAATCGCATGCTTAAAAAAATTGGCCGTTCCCATAATCAAAGTCAAATTTATGAAACAATTAGTGCATTAAAGGCAGCAGGCTTCCAGAATATTTCGATTGATTTAATATATGCCCTACCTGGTCAGACTATGGAGCAGGTCAGGGACAATGTGGCGCGTGCCTTGGAACTCGATATTCCTCATATGAGCCTTTATAGCTTGATTTTGGAGAATCATACCGTTTTTATGAATCGACAGCGTAGAGGTCATCTTCACCTGCCCAATGAAGATATGGAGTCGGATATGTTCGAATACATTTTACAGGAGTTGGAAAAAAATGGCTTTGAACACTATGAGATTTCTAATTTTACCAAGCCAGGCTTTGAAAGTAGGCATAATCTTATGTATTGGGATAATGCGGAATATTTTGGTCTAGGTGCCGGAGCTTCGGGCTATTTGTCTGGAATGCGCTATCGCAATCGTGGTCCTATTCAGCATTATCTAAAATCCATTCGTGAAAAAGGACATGCACGGCTCCATGAAGAACACTTATCGCAGGCAGAGCAAATGGAAGAAGAAATGTTTTTAGGCTTGCGGAAGAAAGCAGGTGTTTCGATTGCTGGTTTTGAAGCAAAGTTTGAAACCTCCTTTGAAAAACGCTATGGTCAAGTGGTAACAGAATTAAGGGCTGAAGGTCTTATTCAGGAGGAAAATGGCTTTATCCGAATGACCAAAAAAGGTCTTTTTCTCGGAGACACCGTTGCAGAACGCTTTATAATAGGAGAGGACTGATGGGATTACGTTATCAAGAAACATTTACAGTGCCATTTGACATGGTAGATGTCAAGCAAGAATTAAAAATTCCCAGCTTTTTAGCCTATTGTCTGGCTTTATCTGGTCGCCAATCGGAGCTTTTAGGGCGTGGGGATAAGGACATTTTTGAGCAATATGGTCTTGTTTGGGTAGTGACAGACTATGAGGTGGAACTTACCTGTTTGCCACACTATCAGGAAACAATCACGATTGAGACAGAGGCGATCTCTTACAATAAATTTTTCTGTTATCGTACCTTTCATATTTATGATGCAGTGGGGAATTTACTCATCAAGATTTTAGCACACTTTGTCTTGATTGATTTTGAGACAAGAAAGATCCGTCCTGTTCCAGAGGAACTGATTGCTCCTTATCAAGCAGAAAGAGTAAAAAAAGTGGCAAGGGCTCCGAAATACGGTACGATGGAAGAGGCGGCTGAGCATGTTCGGGAGGTGAGGTATTTTGATATTGATCTCAATGGTCATGTCAACAATAGCAAGTATCTTGAATGGATGTACGAGAGTTTAGATTATGATTTTTTAGCTACCCACCGACCGAGTTATTTTCAGATCAAGTATATCAAAGAGGTAGCACCTGAAACTGTGGTAATGACAAAAGTTGTGCAGGAAGAAGAGTGTAGTCAGCATGAGATCTGGTCTGGTGGTCAGCTCAAGGCACAAGGAATGATAAAATGGGGAAGAAACGATGGTAGTAGAAGCTAACAACTGGCTCAAATGGGCTGTTCGTCTGCAAGCATTGGCACAGGCAGGTCTTGCTTACGGTAGGGATGTTTACGATATGGAACGTTTTGAAGAAATTCGTCAGATAGCCGCAGAGATGCTCGTTAAACCGTCAGGCTTGCCTTTGGAGCAGGTAGAGGATTTATTTTGCAATGAAGCAGGTTATCAAACTCCAAAACTAGACACAAGAGCAGCTATTATAAAAGAGAATAAGATTCTTTTGGTTCAAGAAAAAGATGGCTTATGGTCCTTGCCTGGTGGTTGGTGTGATGTTGGACAGTCAACCATGGAAAATACAATCAAGGAAGTGCGTGAAGAGGCAGGCCTTGATGTAGAAGTCATACGACTAGTGGCTATTTTGGATAAGGCGAAGAGCAATCCTAGTCGTTCAGCACACCATGTGACGAAAGTATTTTATTTATGCCAGTCGCTGGGTGGGCAATTTCAAGCCAATTCAGAAACTGTGGCGAGCGCCTATTTTGCTCTGGACGACTTGCCCGCCCTTTCTTTAGGAAAAAATACAGTAGAGCAGCTTGCTCTTTGCTTTGAAGCCTATCAGGCTGAACATTGGGAAACACGATTTGAATGAGGAGACTAGATGACTTATAAAGGCTATTTAATTGATTTAGATGGGACTATTTACAAGGGGAAAGACCGTATTCCAGCAGGAGAACGCTTTATTCATGCCTTGCAGGAACGCAAACTCCCTTATCTCTTTGTTACCAACAATACAACCCGTCGACCCGAAGCTATCCAGATCATGTTACGGGAACACTTCAATATTGAGACACCACTTGCTAGTATTTATACTGCTAGTCTTGCGACAGTGGACTATATGAATCAAGTAGGAAAAGAAAAGACTGCCTACGTGATTGGGGAAGAAGGACTTAAGTCTGCGATTTTTGAAGCAGGTTATGTGGAAGAGTTAGACAATCCTGCCTATGTTGTAGTGGGGCTTGATACTGACTTGACCTATGAAAAATTAACCACTGCAACCTTGGCTATTCAAAGAGGAGCCATTTTTATCGGTACCAATCCTGATTTAAATATTCCAACTGAGCGTGGACTATTGCCCGGAGCAGGTTCACTGATTGCCTTATTGGAAGCAGCGACGCGGGTGAAAGCAACTTTTATCGGTAAGCCTCAAGCGGTTATTATGGACAATGCTCTTACTATTTTGGGGACCAAACGAGATGAGACCCTTATGGTTGGAGACAATTATTTGACGGATATCCGGGCAGGAATTGATAATGGTTTTCCAACTCTTCTTGTCTTGACTGGATTTACCAAGCCTGAAGAGGTAGCGACGCTTCCAGAATCGCCGACCCATGTACTGACTAGCCTAGATGAATGGAGTTTTGATGAAAGCTAAATGTTCCCTAGTCACCAGTATTCTTTTTTTCTTGTCAACCGCCATTGTGCTGACAATCTATCTAGCTTGGATTTTTTACCCTTTAGAAATTCAGTGGCTAGATTTAGAAAAAATGGTTCATATAAAGGCTGAAGATATCAGCAATCATTTTAATATTCTTCTTCGTTACCTGACCTTACCTTGGGAGAAGCATCTATCCATGCCTCTTTTTCCCTCGTCGGCAAGCGGGCTACACCATTTTCAGCAAGTCAAGTGGCTTTTTCATCTTGCTCAGGCTGTTTTTCTTGTAAGTCTGCCCGGATTTCTCTATTTTTGGAGAAGGATCATAAAAAAGGGCTATGGTAGCTTATATCAATCTGCCTTTATTACAGCAGCTGTCTTTCCAATCTTGATTGCTATTTTTGGAGGGATAGTTGGTTTTGATCGCTTTTTTACCCTTTTTCACCAAATCCTGTTTGCAGGTGATAGTAGTTGGCTCTTTAATCCAAATACTGATCCAGTTATTTATATCTTGCCAGCAGAATTTTTCCTCCATTGCTTCTTGCTCTTCTTTGTCCTATATGAGGGGCTGTGTCTCGCTATGATCTTGGCTTGCCATTTTAAAGGAAGGACAAATTGAATGTTGAGAACATTTTTATGTAGGTGTTAATAGTTTGTAGATTTGTAAAAATATGAAAGATTTATTAAGAGGATCGAGAAAATCGATTCTCTTTTTTTTATGCACCTACGACTGAAAGGTTAGAAAAACTTGTAAAACAAGAAATGAAGATTCTCCTTCCTTGTATCTTCCTACTTGTAATAAGTTTAGCGGGGTTGGGAATGCTGAGAGAATCTAACTTTTGACAAGTGTGAATCTGTTAGTAATACTCTTTAAAAATCAGAAGGATACTTCGTCAACTTGCCTTGGGGAACGCTAGTTCTACCTGTGGCTTCGTTTTTTAGTCTACTTTTGATTTTTATTGAGTATAAGAGATATAGCTCTGTCCAATACTATTAACATCATTGCTCTAGCAATGAACATAGATAAAAATGCGGTTGATATACTATGTATATCAAAGGTTTGACTTATAGTCAAACCTTATAACTAACAGTCTATATAAAATCAATGTCTAGATTTTAATGGTATCTATTATTAAGAAGTGGACATTCAGATTATCGACTGTAGGTATTTTGTGAAAGAGAGGTGATTGCCCATTTAATAAAAGAATGTGAAGTGATTTTAATGACAAATAAAAAGGAGGTGAGTGAGAAATTAGAATGAGTTTACAATAAAAATAGTAATAGCTATTCATGATAGTTGATATGAATAGTGTGATTATCGTTGTTATAATTTTAAAGGAGTTTAGGAATGAATCAGTATAGAAGAAAACAAAACCCCACTTTAAAAGAGCAGGAAAAGCAATTTAAATATGGCTTGAAAAAAATTGGAACGAGACTTGTTTCTTGTATTATTGGTTGTACGCTTATTTTGGGAAATATCATTAGTGTGCAGGCAGAATCAGGAGTGGAATATTCTACTGCTGTACGAAATGCAACTCAGGATTCTAACACCTCCTCTGAATGGAAACCGGATACCTTTGAAGATGGTAGCGATGCAGTGGTGATTTCAGAAAGTGGTTATTCAAAAATTAGTGGAGTTGGTTGGAAATCTGCAATAGCCGATCCGAAATACACGGAAGACACAGACAGTAAATTTGGTTGGTCATCAAAACCTGGAGGAAACTCTAATTATGCAGACGAGTTGATTCGTGTAAAGGGTACTTTAAATGCGGATAAGACGAGTATACATTGGAAAGTAGTCATCAAAGGTACTAATGGTGGTGATTATAAGGGAGTAATGAGAGATTTCCACCGACCTTACTACCTAATAAGTACTTCAAGAGGTCTGGGAAAACCTGAGAATTGGAGGGTTTCCAGCTCAACAGGTGTTTTAAATAATTATCCTACTAATTTTGATAATATGAGGAGTAACTCAAGAATTACCTATACTGGTACTCCGACGGAGGTGGCATTTCCAGATGGAGAAATCAGGGAATTGAATATTTTTGGCTCTAGGGGCTATCCTGTAAAAGAATGGGCGGGAGGTTACCGTCTAGGGGTTACAGGTCCAGATCGTGAAGCTAGTTCTAACTATAACATTGAGAAATATATGTACTATTCTAACTACATGTTAGAAGATTGGTTACAGGCAGGAACGATAAAAGATGCAACTCGAATTTATGAATTTGATACGAGAATATTACGAAATGAAGTTCATTCTTTAGGAACAGATACTCCCAATGTTTCTAGTCAATTTGGTAAATGGATGGGCTGGGGTCAAGACTTCCGGAAGGATGTAGATTTTACTGATAAAGTCTGGATCATAGTAGGTGCGACTTCGCGTGAAGGAATAGGAACTGCTGTTACGACCCCAAATGGAATAGGAGTCTATAGTTTTAGTAAAATTGCTACCATTGATGTTTCGCATACCGATGCAGATGCAAATAATCCACAAGGACGTACGCAAACAGTGAATATGGGAGAAGTGCCAGCTCCAGCAGACTCACTGGATAACGTACCAGCGGGTAGTCAAGTAAGTTTCAAGGCGCCAGTAGATACCAGCACTCCAGGCGATAAGTCAGCCATTGTAGTCGTGACCTATCCAGACGGTACGACTGATGAGGTTCCAGTGACGGTTACAGTTGTCGATCCACGGACTGATGCGGATACGAACGACCCACAAGCCAGTGCGAATCCTCCAGCAGTGAACGTTGGTGATACCCCAGAAGCCAGCACGTTTGTAGAACATGTCCCAGCTGGTAGCCAAGTAAGTTTCAAGGCTCCAGTAGATACCAGCACTCCAGGGGATAAGCCTGCCACCGTTGTTGTGACCTACCCAGACGGTACGACTGATGAGGTTCCAGTGACGGTTACAGTTGTCGATCCACGGACTGATGCGGATAAACATGACCCACCAGCTAGTGCGAATCCTCCAGCAGTGAACGTTGGTGATACCCCAGAAGCCAGCGCGTTTGTAGAACATGTCCCAGCTGGTAGCCAAGTAAGCTTCAAGGCTCCAGTAGATACCAGCACTCCAGGGGATAAGCCTGCCACCGTTGTTGTGACCTACCCAGACGGTACGACTGATGAGGTTCCAGTGACGGTTACAGTTGTCGATCCACGGACTGATGCGGATACGAACGACCCACAAGCCAGTGCGAATCCTCCAGCAGTGAACATTGGTGATACCCCAGAAGCAAGTACGTTTGTAGAACATGTCCCAGCGGGTAGCCAAGTAGGTTTCAAGGCTCCAGTAGATACCAGCACTCCAGGCGATAAGTCAGCCATTGTAGTCGTGACCTATCCAGATGGTACGACCGATGAGGTTTCTGTGATGGTTACAGTTGTCGATCCACGCACGGATGCGGATACGAACGACCCACAAGCCAGTGCGAATCCTCCAGCAGTGAACATTGGTGATAGCCCAGAAGCCAGCACGTTTGTAGAACATGTCCCAGCTGGTAGCCAAGTAAGCTTCAAGGATCCAGTAGATACCAGTACTCCAGGCGATAAGTCAGCCATTGTAGTCGTGACCTATCCAGACGGTACGACTGATGAGGTTCCTGTAACGATTACAGTTGTCGATCCACGATCCGATGCAGATAAGAACGATCCCCAAGCCAGTGCGAATCCTCCAGCAGTGAACATTGGTGATAGCCCAGAAGCAAGTACATTTGTAGAAAATGTACCAGCTGGTAGCCAAGTAAGTTTCAAGACACCAGTAGATACCAGCACTCCAGGTGATAAGTCAGCCATTGTAGTCGTGACCTATCCAGACGGTACGACCGATGAAATTCCTGTAACAATTACGGTTGTCGATCCACGCACGGATGCGGATAAGAACGACCCACAAGCCAGTGCGAATCCTCCAGCAGTGAACATTGGTGATAGCCCAGAAGCCAGCACATTTGTAGAACATGTCCCAGCTGGTAGTCAAGTAGGTTTCAAGACACCAATAGATACCAGCACCCCAGGTGATAAGTCAGCCACCGTTGTTGTGACCTACCCAGACGGTACGACCGATGAAATTCCCGTAACAATTACGGTTGTCGATCCACGCACTGATGCGGATAAACATGACCCACAAGCTAGTGCGAATCCTCCAGCAGTGAACGTTGGCGATACCCCAGAAGCAAGTACGTTTGTAGAACATGTCCCAGCGGGTAGCCAAGTAGGTTTCAAGGCGCCAGTAGATACCAGCACCCCAGGCGATAAGTCAGCCATTGTAGTCGTGACCTATCCAGACGGTACGACTGATGAGGTTCCAGTGACGGTTCCAGTTGTCGATCCACGGACTGATGCGGATACGAACGATCCACAAGCTAGTGCGAATCCTCCAGCAGTGAACATTGGTGATAGCCCAGAAGCCAGCACGTTTGTAGAACATGTCCCAGCGGGTAGTCAAGTAGGTTTCAAGACACCAGTAGATACCAGCACCCCAGGCGATAAGTCAGCCATTGTAGTCGTGACCTATCCAGATGGCACGACCGATGAGGTTTCTGTGACGGTTATAGTTGTCGATCCACGGACTGATGCGGATACGAACGACCCACAAGCCAGTGCGAATCCTCCAGCAGTGAACATTGGTGATACCCCAGAAGCAAGTACGTTTGTAGAACATGTCCCAGCGGGTAGCCAAGTAGGTTTCAAGGCGCCAGTAGATACCAGCACTCCAGGCGATAAGTCAGCCATTGTAGTCGTGACCTATCCAGATGGTACGACCGATGAGGTTTCTGTGATGGTTACAGTTGTCGATCCACGGACTGATGCGGATACGAACGACCCACAAGCCAGTGCGAATCCTCCAGCAGTGAACGTTGGTGATACTCCAGAAGCCAGCACGTTTGTAGAACATGTCCCAGCGGGTAGCCAAGTAGGTTTCAAGAATCCAGTAGATACCAGCACTCCAGGGGATAAGCCAGCCACCGTTGTTGTGACCTATCCAGACGCTACGACCGATGAGATTTCTGTGACGGTTACAGTTGTTGATCCACGCTCTGATGCGGATACGAACGACCCACAAGCTAGTGCGAATCCTCCAGCAGTGAACGTTGGTGATACCCCAGAAGCCAGCACGTTTGTAGAACATGTCCCAGCTGGTAGCCAAGTAAGCTTCAAGGATCCAGTAGATACCAGTACTCCAGGCGATAAGTCAGCCACCGTTGTTGTGACCTATCCAGACGGTATGACTGATGAGGTTCCTGTAACGATTACAGTTGTCGATCCACGTACTGATGCGGATAAGAACAATCCCCAAGGTCGAACTCAAACAGTGAATCTTGGAGACACACCAACTCCAGCGAACTCACTGGATAACGTACCAGCTGGTAGTCAAGTAAGTTTCAAGGCTCCAGTAGATACCAGCACCCCAGGGGATAAGCCAGCCACCGTTGTTGTGACCTATCCAGACGCTACGACCGATGAGGTTCCTGTAACGATTACGGTTGTCGATCCACGCACTGATGCGGATAAACATGACCCACCAGCTAGTGCGAATCCTCCAGCAATGAACGTTGGTGATACTCCAGAAGCCAGCACGTTTGTAGAACATGTCCCAGCTGGTAGTCAAGTAGGTTTCAAGAATCCAGTAGATACCAGTACTCCAGGGGATAAGCCAGCCACCGTTGTTGTGACCTATCCAGATGGTACGACCGATGAGGTTTCAGTGACGGTTACGGTTGTCGATCCACGCACTGATGCGGATAAACATGACCCACAAGCCAGTGCGAATCCTCCAGCAGTGAACGTTGGTGATACCCCAGAAGCAAGCACATTTGTAGAACATGTCCCAGCGGGTAGTCAAGTAGGTTTCAAGAATCCAGTAGATACCAGCACCCCAGGCGATAAGTCAGTCATTGTAGTCGTGACCTATCCAGACGGTACGACTGATGAGGTTTCAGTGACGGTTACAGTTGTCGATTCACGCACGGATGCGGATACGAACAATCCCCAAGGTCGAACTCAAACAGTGAATATTGGAGACATACCAACTCCAGCGAACTCACTAGATAGTGTTCCAGCTGGTAGCCAAGTAGGTTTCAAGACACCAATAGATACCAGCACCCCAGGTGATAAGTCAGCTACTGTAGTCGTGACCTATCCAGACGGTACGACCGATGAGGTTCCCGTAACAATTACGGTTGTCGATCCACGCACGGATGCGGATAAACATGACCCACAAGCTAGTGCGAATCCTCCAGCAGTGAACGTTGGTGATACTCCAGAAGCCAGCACGTTTGTAGAACATGTCCCAGCGGGTAGTCAAGTAGGTTTCAAGAATCCAGTAGATACCAGTACTCCAGGGGATAAACCTGCCACCGTTGTTGTGACCTATCCAGACGGTACGACTGATGAGGTTCCCGTAACGATTACGGTTGTTGATTCACGTACAGATGCGGATACGAACGACCCACAAGCCAGTGCGAATCCTCCAGCAGTGAACGTTGGTGATACCCCAGAAGCAAGCACATTTGTAGAACATGTCCCAGCGGGTAGCCAAGTAGGTTTCAAGGCTCCAGTAGATACCAGCACTCCAGGGGATAAGCCAGCCATTGTAGTCGTGACCTATCCAGATGGCACGACCGATGAGGTTTCTGTGACGGTTATAGTTGTCGATCCACGGACTGATGCGGATACGAACGACCCACAAGCCAGTGCGAACCCTCCAGCAGTGAACATTGGTGATACCCTAGAAGCAAGTACATTTGTAGAACATGTCCCAGCTGGTAGCCAAGTAAGTTTCAAGACACCAGTAGATACCAGCACCCCAGGCGATAAGTCAGCCATTGTAGTCGTGACCTATCCAGACGGTACGACTGATGAGGTTCCCGTAACGATTACGGTTGTTGATTCACGTACAGATGCGGATACGAACGACCCACAAGCCAGTGCGAACCCTCCAGCAGTGAACATTGGTGATACCCCAGAAGCAAGTACATTTGTAGAAAATGTACCAGCTGGTAGCCAAGTAAGTTTCAAGACACCAGTAGATACCAGCACCCCAGGTGATAAGTCAGCCATTGTAGTCGTGACCTATCCAGACGGTACG
Source organism: Streptococcus sp. 1F3 (assembly GCF_054968985.1). Lineage (NCBI taxonomy): Bacteria > Bacillati > Bacillota > Bacilli > Lactobacillales > Streptococcaceae > Streptococcus > Streptococcus sp. 1F3. Next base: position 10,746 of record NZ_JBUEQR010000001.1, read on the forward strand.
ACCGATGAGGTTCCCGTAACGATTACGGTTGTTGATTCACGTACAGATGCGGATACGAACGACCCACAAGCCAGTGCGAATCCTCCAGCAGTGAACATTGGTGATACCCCAGAAGCCAGCACGTTTGTAGAACATGTACCAACTGGTAGCCAAGTAAGCTTCAAGGATCCAGTAGATACCAGCACTCCAGGGGATAAGCCTGCCACCGTTGTTGTGACCTACCCAGACGGCACGACCGATGAGGTTCCTGTAACGATTACGGTTGTCGATCCACGGACTGATGCGGATAAGAACAATCCCCAAGGTCGAACTCAAACAGTGAATCTTGGAGACACACCAACTCCAGCGAACTCACTGGATAACGTACCAGCTGGTAGTCAAGTAAGTTTCAAGGCTCCAGTAGATACCAGCACCCCAGGGGATAAGCCAGCCACCGTTGTTGTGACCTATCCAGACGCTACGACCGATGAGGTTTCTGTGACAGTTACAGTTGTTGATCCACGCTCTGATGCGGATACGAACGACCCACAAGCTAGTGCGAATCCTCCAGCAGTGAACGTTGGGGATACCCCAGAAGCCAGCACGTTTGTAGAACATGTCCCAGCTGGTAGCCAAGTAAGCTTCAAGGATCCAGTAGATACCAGTACTCCAGGGGATAAGCCAGCCACCGTTGTTGTGACCTACCCAGACGGTACGACCGATGAAATTCCCGTAACAATTACGGTTGTCGATCCACGCACGGATGCGGATAAACATGACCCACAAGCTAGTGCGAATCCTCCAGCAGTGAACGTTGGTGATACCCCAGAAGCCAGCACGTTTGTAGAACATGTCCCAGCTGGTAGCCAAGTAGGTTTCAAGAATCCAGTAGATACCAGCACTCCAGGGGATAAGCCTGCCACCGTTGTTGTGACCTATCCAGACGGTACAACAGATGAGGTTCCAGTGACGGTTACAGTTGTCGATCCACGCTCTGATGCGGATACGAACGACCCACAAGCCAGTGCGAATCCTCCAGCAGTGAACGTTGGTGATACTCCAGAAGCCAGCACGTTTGTAGAACATGTCCCAGCGGGTAGCCAAGTAGGTTTCAAGAATCCAGTAGATACCAGCACTCCAGGGGATAAGCCAGCCACCGTTGTTGTGACCTATCCAGACGGTACGACCGATGAGGTTTCTGTGACGGTTACAGTTGTTGATCCACGCTCTGATGCGGATACGAACGACCCACGAGCTAGTGCGAATCCTCCAGCAGTGAACGTTGGGGATACCCCAGAAGCCAGCACGTTTGTAGAACATGTCCCAGCGGGTAGTCAAGTAGGTTTCAAGAATCCAGTAGATACCAGCACTCCAGGGGATAAGCCAGCCACCGTTGTTGTGACCTATCCAGACGGTACGACCGATGAGATTCCTGTAACAATTACGGTTGTTGATTCACGTACGGATGCGGATACGAACGACCCACAAGCCAGTGCGAATCCTCCAGCAGTGAACGTTGGTGATACTCCAGACCCAACCCAATCACTTGATGATAAAGTCAAGGTTATATCTCCGCTTATTGATGCGAAGAAACATAACCTACGAGGTAGCAGCCAAGTACGGAGGTTACCACAAACGGGTGACTTAATGAGCCCATTAGGTTGGATAGGGATGTTATTGGTTAGTGTAGGTGCTTTTCTTACTTTAGTGAAAAAAGTAGGTGTGGGCATCCGAAAACGCAATAAACGTTAATTTTATAAGACAACAATGAGGGAGTGATACTACATGCCTCCCTTATTGTTTTAGTGAGGAAAGAGATGAAAAAGCGAGATTATATGTTTATTTCAGTATGTGGAGTGTTAGCATTTACCTGTATTCTGGGACAGCCTGTACTTGCACAAGAAAAAAACAAAATACCATTAACATTAGATACGGCAGTGCTCATTTCAGAAGGGAAGATACGTTTAGAAGATGGAAGAGTAGATTCTCTTCTCTACAGAGGAAAAATATTATCTCCAGATGAAGATGACGATGGGGATGGGCTAGTAAATGCTGCAGAGATCTATACTTACCTGCAAGATGGTAGGCAATATTATGGCTACCATAGCCACCCATTACTTTACGATACAGATGGAGATGGGGTAGCAGATCAGGACGACGATCAGGTACTTGTGTGGAATGTAGCCTTAAGAGATATGGTTATGTTTATGGAATTAGTATATCGCAATGATGATTATATCTATAAAGTATTAGATGATAGTAGCGAATTGACAGAATTGTATGATAATCGATTAGAATACTCTATGATGCATAGAGAGCTCGCGCATTTTTGGAAAGTAAAAGAAACGTATCATATGGACGAAGGCTTTGATGCTGTTTTATTTGAAACCAAAAGCAATTATCCATATTTAGAAGATGGAACAGTACAGGTATTAGGAATACGCGGAACCAAGGGAGTAAGAGATGTAGATGATGATTTAAAGATATTTGTAGGAGCCAATCCAGGACAAGCTGCTATTTTAGAAACTCTTTTAAAACAATATGATACCAATCCTAGCATCAACAATCTTTATGTTACAGGTCATTCTTTAGGAGGTTATTTGGCTCAGCGTGGATTGATTGAAGCGAATAATAAAGGATATACCTGGTATAAAAAAGCCTATACGTTTAATGCACCTAAAATTAAGGGAAATCTGTTTAACCGTTGGTTGAATAGATTAGCTGATGAAGGAAATGAACTAATGAGACAGGGAAGGGGTGTGCATTATATAGTCGATAACGATAAAACGATCAGTATGGTAGGGACATTTGAAGGAGCCACCAGTGTTGGAAGTTCTTCAAATGGGCATGGATCTAGAACCTACTTTGAAAACTTTATAAATGGATTACCAGAATTTTCAATTGGAAGGCGAATGACAGTAGATGGAGTGGGCTATAGGGAAGCTATACTCAACGATTTACATTTTAGTGAAAAAGTGACAGATAGCCAAGTCTATACGGATATTACCGTAATTCCTGAAAAAATTGTGGAGGGAGATGCAGTTGATCTGGTGGATAATCTTAGTGGGTTACCAAGTGATGCACTAATCGAAGACATCACTGATTATACGGCTATCAATTTGAAAAAATTTGGAAACTACACTGGAAAAGTTCGTATTATTTTCTCAGATCAGAGTGAGAAAGAGTTAGATGTGCCTATTGTCGTTGATAAGAAACAATCTCTGATAGAAGCAGAACAGTATGTCCCAATAATACCTAAGAATAAAGTGGAAGTGATAGCTCTATCAAGTCTTTCACTGGAAGAAGAACAAGTATTGTTTGAGAATATGAATCAAGCAAATAAAGGATACTTACCTGATAGTGTTCGTTATAGGATTGATTCGGAAGAAGGATTGGTTATTGTATATGAAGATCAGTCAGAGGATATCATTCCATTAGAGCAGCTGGTGAAAGAGAAAAAAGAAAATTCTGACAGTTTAACGGACACAGGAAAAACAGATATTTTGGTTGAGGATATTACAAGTATTCCAACAGAGAATATTGTAGCTGTAGAGGTATATAAAGGAGAGCAAATTACTCTAGAAGATAAGATTCAAAATTTGCCAGAAGGAAGTACAGTTGAAGTAATCGAAGCAGTTAGCAGTGAGGTAGTGGGTCGTTTTGAAGCAAGGCTAAGAGTGATTTTTAAGAATGGGGATAGTCGCATATTGACGATACCAGTCATTGTAAGGGTGAGACCTGTTCAAGATCAAGAAGGAGAAAAAGTAGACACAAGGATAGAAACCCTTACTACTTCCATTCCTTATAAAAGAGTTCGGGAAGAAAATCCTCATTTACTAAAAGGAGAAGAACAGGTCACAGTAGCTGGGAAGGCAGGTCTTGAAAATATTACATATGAAGTGACCTATATAGATGGCAAAGAGACAGGCCGTATAGAACTAAAACGTGAAGTGACTATTCCAGCGGTCGACGAAGTGACGGAGATAGGTATAAGGGAAGTTGTTCCGGAAGTAAAAGTAGACACAAAGATAGAATCAGAAGAGCCTCAGATAACGGTTAAAGAGATTCAGCTAGGAGAAAGGAAGCTTACCTCCTCTCCCTCCAATCATTCAACTTTAACTCAAATGGACGCACTGAATCAGAAACAAGGGGCAACAAACGCTCAATTACCCAGGACAGGGGGAAAAGGAGGGGGAAAACCAGAAATTATTTCAGGGGTGATCACCCTTGCTTTAGCACTTTTATTGTTTATCGGAAAGTCTAGAAAACAGACTGCATAATGCTTTTGGGAGGTATGAAAATGAAAGAGGAATCATTTATCAATTATTACAAAAGCAGAACGTTTATTTGTAAACGATGTCATCAAAGGGTTACTACAATAGAGGGTGCTTTTGATAGGCGGACACAATTTTGTGGTGCACAATGTTCCAGACGCTATTGGCGCCATCCCGATAGGCACAAGAAGATACAGTAACTTTTAAATGATATGGAAAGGAGGTATCAAGTAATAAGGAACTACTAAAATATCAAAAAATAGTCCTTAGCCTTATTTTGCTAGCCTCCCCTTATAGTGGACATGGACAGAGAAAAAACAAAACATCCACTAGAAATATGATATACTCCCCTTATAGTGGACAGTGAAAAAACAAAAATTCACTAGAAGCTAAAGGGGAGTTTTCCTATGTCTAAAAGAAGTCCAAAGTCAGT
>NZ_JBUEQR010000002.1:0-1084 GCF_054968985.1 Streptococcus sp. 1F3
TCTTCTGATAAGGTATCGGAGGCTGCTATCTGAGAACGCACATGCTTCACACGATTGGCGTAAGTGGTTTTCACGACTTCATCAATCGATATATCTAACTGCGAAAGTTCCTTAGTGTAACGCCCAACTTGGATATAGCTAGGAGTTAGTACTAAACTTCTAATAGGTAGTCGGAAATTACAATTTTCAGACTATTAAGTCGCTCATTCATTTGTTTTCTCAATTTAAAATTATCAGTCCAATAATTCATATCAGAGAGCCCGCCTCTTGGTGGAAACAACTTATTGTATATCGTCAATTTTTGCCTTGTTGTTAAGTCAGAACCAATTACTAACTCATGCCTTAAATCTTTTAAGTAATCTATTTGAACTTGCAGTCCACTAATCTTGAGTTCTTCAATTAAATGATTAAGTTCATCAATTGTATCAATTAGATATTCTATCATTAAGCTATACCTCTTTATTTTTTTATAAATAATATCTTACAACACATTATGGAATAATAGACCATGAATCTAACACTTCGATCCCCTCAATATTCCAAGGCGAGTCAATAAAAATCTGTGTTTTATCAAGTCCTCCTTGATAAATTCCACCTTGAGTACCAACTGGACCTTCATAAATTGTAGTTCCTTTAGGTATCCTAATTTTATATACCTTATCAATAGGTGACTGACCTGTGAAAACACCGTCTGGAGTAGTCCAAATATCTTTAACAGCAGTATCAATTCTAACTTGTGCTCTTGAAAATGGCGGTTCAGTTGTAAACCACTGTCCCATAGGATTGTCACCCCTGCCAGCTCTATATAGTACTACATCATTATCTAACTCTAAAATACTATAACGCCCACCATAAAAATTACGATTGGGTTTTGAACTTAGTTCAGCAAGTGGTCCTGGATTTGTTGTACTATTAAATTTGTAAGCATATATATCGTTATATTTTGATACCATATCAGTTACATCCAGAGCATATATACTAGAGCTATCCTGAGTATCTACTATATCCCCTATCGTCACATTCCCCGTCTTCTGCGACACTACATCAATCCGGGTGCCCTTAGGAATCTCAACACCTCCAACAA
>NZ_JBUEQR010000002.1:1322-3087 GCF_054968985.1 Streptococcus sp. 1F3
TTGTTAAAGCGAAACAACTATACAAGCCTAGCTACTCGCTGGGCTTTTTGGATACAGTAGAATCTGGTATAATAGATTTATTAGCAATCAAAAAAGCGTAGCTGATGACTACGCTAGTTCTTGCCTGCTGAACTCATTGTAAAGGAGCTGTAAAGCTCTTTTTTTGTTCACCTTTTTGTGGACTTTCTAGGAAAACTTATGAATATCTATGAAGATACGATTTTTCAAAAAGTCAGTATTATCAAGGGTTAAGGAGCTGTAAAGCGATGTAAAGTAACCTAATTTTTTATACTTTAAATTTGTCATTTGATTTTCCTCAATTTTCTCTTACTTGTATTATATCAGATAAGAGTGGGAAAATCTGCTTCTTCATTTTAATTTGATAGAAAATAGTGAGGGATATGGTATAATACTGTCTGTGCCGTGAGGTACTTCAAAATCGACCTTCAATCGTTTTTTGAAAATAGGTACTGTAAACTTTGTTTACACGATAGTAAATTGATGGGAGAATAGATATGGGTGATAACTCAAAGATACGTGTTGTCGTTGGCATGAGTGGAGGGGTTGACTCGTCTGTCACAGCTTTATTGCTCAAAGAGCAAGGCTATGACGTGATTGGTATCTTCATGAAAAACTGGGACGATACAGATGAAAATGGTTTTTGTACAGCCACAGAAGATTATAAAGATGTGGCAGCAGTTGCGGATCAAATTGGAATTCCGTACTACTCTGTCAATTTTGAAAAAGAGTATTGGGATCGGGTGTTTGAATATTTTCTTGCCGAATATCGTGCAGGACGGACACCAAATCCTGATGTCATGTGTAATAAAGAAATTAAATTTAAAGCCTTCTTAGACTATGCGATGCAGTTGGGAGCTGATTATGTGGCGACAGGTCACTATGCCCAAGTTCATAGAGATCAAAATGGAGTCGTTCATCTGCTGCGTGGAGCTGATAATGGTAAGGATCAGACTTATTTCCTTAGCCAACTATCACAAGAGCAATTGCAGAAAACGATGTTTCCTCTGGGGCATTTACAGAAGTCAGAAGTCCGTGACATTGCAGAGCGGGCAGGTCTTGCAACAGCTAGGAAAAAAGATTCGACAGGGATTTGTTTTATCGGGGAGAAGAATTTTAAAGAATTTCTCAGTCAATATCTTCCAGCCCAGAAGGGACGAATGATGACTGTTGACGGTCGAGATATGGGCGAACATGCAGGTCTCATGTATTACACGATTGGTCAACGTGGAGGGCTTGGTATCGGTGGGCAGATTGGTGGCGATAATGCTCCATGGTTCGTTGTTGGTAAGGATTTGGCAGAAAATATTTTATATGTTGGTCAAGGTTTTTATCATGACTCTCTAATGTCAACTAGCCTCATAGCCAGTCAAGTTCACTTTACACGAGATATGCCTGAAGTCTTTACATTTGACTGCACAGCTAAGTTTCGCTATCGTCAACCTGATAGTAAAGTTATTGTAAAGGTTACAGGAGATAGGGCGGAAGTTGTCTTTTCTGAGCCACAACGTGCAATTACACCAGGTCAGGCTGTTGTTTTCTATGATGGAGAAGAATGCCTGGGTGGGGGGATGATTGATTTGGCTTTTAAGGACGGAAAAGTCTGTCAGTATATTTGAATGAACATGAGAACACGATGAAAAGAGGTAAATTCTCACAGTAAGTTCTAGTTCCCGTCCTTCCAGAATTTACTCTGAGAAAACTGCATAAAACCAACAGAATTTAGTCTCAGACTAAGTTCTGTTTT
>NZ_JBUEQR010000003.1:0-11239 GCF_054968985.1 Streptococcus sp. 1F3
AAAGAGAGAACGAATCTCGTCCTCTCACGATGTTAGCTTTTCATCAACCCACTACAGTTGACAAAGAGCCAGAAAAATATAGCCTAAAAGACTATATCGGTTGCTTCTCTACGCATAAATAGGTAGTCCTTTTCGATGTTATCGGAGGGACGAAACCCCTGTTTCTTCCAAAATCTTTGTGCTCGTTTGTTTCGGATATGAACAGGAAGGGAGATACGACTCGCTCGGTATTTTTCGTGCAGATAGTCGATGATGTACTTTGCAGCCTGGGTCCCATAGCCCTGACCCTGAAAGGCAATGTCAATGAAGAAGTTGATAATTTGTAGATTTTCTAATTCTATATAAATGGATACAAAACCGATGAGTTTCTCCTGGGAATAAATAGCAAAAACTTCCATCTTATCCCTGTAGATCCATGCTTCTGCTAACGAATATAGGATTGGATCCACAAAATCCTCCTCAACATTTGCTACTAAATGAGTACACGCCTCAAAATTTTCCTCATCAATCTGTTTTAAATTTATTATCCTTTTTTCCATCATTCCACTATCTACCACCATTCATTCAGCTGTGCACCAATCGCCTTGACTTGATCCAGACTACCCAAATCATAAACATATTGAAATCCTTCAGCACGTAAAAGTCTTGCAGCTTGGGCAGATGAAAGGCTGTCTGAACTGTAGAGATAGATAGGTACATCATGAACTAAGGCAGGAAAATCCTGCTGGGCTAAGCTCGTCAGAGAATAATGTTCTGCAATAGCTACATGCCCAAACTGGTATTCGATAAAGGAGCGGACATCGTAACATTTAGCTCCATTTTTGACAGCAGCAACCACCTGCTCAAAACGAATCCGATAAGTCTGCGCATCCTTACTCGCCTCCGCCCACTTAATGTCCTGCTTCACTATATGACTAGGTGGCTGCTGGTCTACTGTTCTTTTTATCTCATGATTCGTAGCTATTTCCACATTGCGACTAGCAAACCAAAGAACGACAGGGACAAAAACCAGCAGGAGCATACTCGTTTTTCTCATTCCTCTCCCCACTCTGATAAGCGACAAAAAAGCAATCAAGCAAAGCTGAATAGCCGATTCTTATCTGTCTATTAAATTTCATAGCCCATGAGAAGGCCATTTTCTTCTGCATAGAAGCTACAGAGGCCAGATGTTGGCAGGGCTTCAATCAAAGCATTGGGATACATATTGCGCACCAATTCAGAGAACTGCTGGCAGAATTTGTCATTATTACGATGAGCAATCACAATACGCCCACCCTTGTATCCTGCTTTAAGAATTTCTTCAAAAGCTGTCGTGACCGCTTTTTTATGACCACGCGCTTTTTGTAATAATTCAAGTTTGCCCTCGCTACTTGCTTCACCAACCATACGAATATTAAGGAGGCCAACAACCGCTCCAACTAGCTTACTCAAACGTCCATTTTTGACTAGATTATTCACTTTGGCAAGGACAAAGAGTAACTTGGTCTTCTTTTGATAGTCAGTAAGGGCAGATACTACTTCATCATAATTTAAATCTAAAGCAATTAAACGGTTGATTTCCCCCACTAACAAGTCCATTTCTCCACCAGCAGAAAGGGTATCAACCAAGTGAATATTGACATCTGGGTGCTCTTCTAAAAACATCTCTCTTGCAAGGCGAGCGCTGTTATAACTACCAGATAAGGATCCTGTCAAGGTCAACACAATCACATTTTCAGCTCCTGCATAAGCTGCCTCGTAAGCCTGAGGACTAGGACAAGCTGAACCAGCCGCATCTGATGAGGCATACATAGCCTCCATCATCTGATCAATATCAAGTGTGGCATCATCAAGAAAGGTCTGCTCCCCAATGCGGACTGTTAGCGGAACGATTTCAAACAGTGTAGAAGGTGCGAGATTTACTAGTTCTTTATAGTCACAGCCCGAATCTGCAACAATTTTCCATTTAGCCATAAAGGTATTTCCATTCTATTAAGTAGTAAGGCTAAGATTTTTATTTGACAAGCAAACTATCTTGCTTTACAATTATATCATGAAAGAAGACGAAGTGAAAGCATTTTCTTTCGGCTGTCACAGCCCATATCCGAGAAGCGTGTTACGATCATTTCTCACTTCAGATCCTCAATTTGGGAAAGGAAAGCTATGCAAAAACGGACAATTTCTCCTAAATCATTAAAAAATTTATCCCAATCCAATAAAGAAATCAATCAGCTAACCCGTGAATCCATTGAAACAGCTCTTCTTTTTTTGTTGGAAAAAAAGGATATGCGCCACATCTCCATTTCCGAATTGGTCAGAAAAGCAGGGGTGTCCCGCAATGCTTTTTATCGAAATTATAAATCAAAAGAGGAAATTTTAGAATTGGCTTATGAACGAACCTCACAAAACCTCATGGACAAATGGCATCAGCTCCAGAAGAAAGTTCACGAAGATGGGATTCAGCAGAGTTTCTCAGAATTTATCCAGCAACAAAAAGACAAGGTTGAAGATACCAAGACCTTTTCAAATATTAGCCAGTGGATTAAGGATAAGACCAACCAACTGAATAACAAATAAAACAAATCAGCAGGAAGTAGATTCCTGCTGATTTTTATATATCATGGACTGGACTTTTCCAACATCAAGCCCATATATATACTCATTTAGTTTAACGTTTATTACTTCGACGATTGTGGAAACTTCGTTTCCTTATTTCCAACTTCCAATCATCTTCTAGATGAATTGTGGAAACTCCGTTTCCTTATTTCCCACTTCCCATCATCTTCTAGATGAATTGTGGAAACTCCGTTTCCTTATTTCCCACTTCCCATCATCTTCTAGATGATGGGAACTCGCTTTGCCGTACTCTACGATTGTTACTGACTATCGTCAGTATGATTTCCAACCTTCAACAGTCATTAGACTGTTGAAGCAGCCTGTAACTCGTTGCCTAGTACTAAAAGGAAACGAAACAACTATATAAGACATGAAATTTATCTATCCTGCTTTTACTTCCCCAACTGCTTTGTCCGTTTTATTGCTGATTTGATAGCAGCTATAATGGCATAGCGGAAGCCCTCTTTTTCAAGCTTCATGATTCCTGCAATGGTTGAGCCACCCGGTGAGGTGACTTCTTGGCGTAACTGGGCTGGGTGCTTGTCACTTTCCAAAACCATTTGGGCAGACCCTAGTAGGGTCTGAGCAGCTAAGTATTTTGCCTCATCAGCAGTCAATCCATAGGCTACCCCTGCGTCCATCATGGCTTCAATCCATTGGTAGACAAAGGCTGGACCACAACCTGCCAGAGCCGTTGCAGTATCCATCAACCTTTCTTCCACGGCTTGGACCTGTCCTGATTGAGATAGGAGCTGCTCAGTCAAGGTGATTAACTCAGGATTCACTAAGGTATAGGTCGTCATTCCTTGACCAATCGCAACTGGAGTATTGGGCATCATCCGAATAACCTGACTAATCGGTAAGTACTTAGCTAGCTGATCCAAGCGGATGCCTGCTGCCATGGAAATCCAAATTACAGAAGGATTTTTCGCAATAGCATCTTCCATACTTTCAAGAAGAGGAAAGAGCAAGTGGGGTTTTACACCTAAAAAGATAACATCTGCCTGCTCAATAATCGCAGCATTTGAAAGAATATGTCCACCAATTTGCACCTGCAAGGCCTCTGCCTTAGCCTGATTGTGATTGCTAAGAAGCATCTCTATTCCCTCTCTCTTCGAAACACAAAGAGCAAGAGCAGATCCCATATTTCCTAGACCAATAAAGCCAACTTTCATAAGAACTCCCTTCTAACGTACCTGACCAGTACCTGTAATAATATACTTGTAGGTGGTCATTTCACGTAAGCCCATGGGACCTCGGGCATGCATTTTCTGGGTAGAAATACCTAGTTCGCAGCCTAGACCAAACTCTCCTCCATCTGTAAAGCGAGTAGAAGCATTGATATAGACAGCAGCAGAATCAACTCTCTGAGTGAAATGAGCTGCAGCCTCCGCGTCTTCGGTCACGATGGCTTCACTATGACCAGTCGAATGATCCGCAATATGAGCCACCGCTGCTGCCACATCAGCAACCACCTTTACAGCTAGAATATAATCTAAAAATTCTGTCTTAAAATCAGCTATCCCTGCTGGTTGAGCCTGCTTCAAATAAGTAAGTGCCGACCTATCTGCCCGCAGTTCTACCTGACCTGCCAACTGTTCTTCTAGCAGGGGTAAAAACTGGGCTGCTATCTCCTGATGAACGAGTAGCACTTCTGCTGCATTACAGACAGACGGACGACTGGTTTTCGCATTGACAACAATCGCAAGTGCCTTTTCCAAGTCCGCAGCTTGATCCACATAAAGATGACAAATCCCCGTTCCTGTCTCAATAACCGGTACTGTCGCCTGCTCGACTACGGCTCGAATCAATCCTGCACCTCCTCGTGGTACCAACAAGTCAATCTTTCCTTTGGCTGTCATCAGCTCCTGTGCTGAGGCTCGGCTTGTATCCTGTACCAACTCGATGACTTCTTTAGCCATCCCTACTTGAACCAAACCAGTCTTCAAGGCAGTGACAATGGCTTGATTAGAATGAAAAGCCTCCTTTCCTCCACGCAAAATCACGGCATTTCCACTCTTGATAGCAAGTGCTGCCGCATCTGATGTCACATTCGGCCTACTTTCATAAATCATTCCAATCAACCCAAAGGAAACAGATACTTTTCGAATCTGAAGACCATTGGTCGCTTGATAGTCGTCAAGAACAAGACCGACAGGATCTGGCAAGGCAATCAAGGCACGAATCCCATCTGCCATGGCCTGCACCCGTTCTGCTGTCAAGAGGAGGCGATCCTGCATGACAGGAGCGATCTTTCCTTGAGCCTGAGCTATATCTTGAGCATTAGCTGCTAAAATCTGAGCGCAATTTGCCTCTAGCTGGGTTGCCATCGCAGCAAGGGCAGCATTTTTTTGCTCGGTAGTTGCCACATTAATCGCCGATTTATGCGCCAAGAGGCTGTCTAGTAAGTTTTGTGTGGTTACCATAGTCCTATCCCCCTTCTATAAGCTAACCCAATCATTTCGGTGAATGAAAATTCCTTCTGCCTTTGTCTGGGCTAACCTTTCTTCTAATTCCTTAGAGGAAAGTCGAACCCGCCCCTTTCCAATCATACGGTGCTCTTTCTGACTATAGACCGAGACGATATCTCCTGTTTGGAAAGTTCCCTCTAAACTTTTGATACCAGCAACCAACAGGCTCCGTCCATGGCTGAGCATGGCTTCAGTCGCTCCCTTGTCAATCTCTACTGCTGCCTCCGTCCTTGCATAAAATGCCATCCACTGCTTGCGCTGATTCATAGCCTGACTATCTGCTCGAAAAAGCGTTCCTTTATTAGACTGGGTAACTGCTTGTAGCAGAGCTGTATCTTCTTTTGAAGAACAAATAAAGACGGGTACCCCTGATTTGGTCGCAATCTGCGCTGCCTGTAATTTAGTAGTCATGCCACCTGTCCCATTGGAAGAACCTACCCCTGCTGCCATTGTAAAGAGGTCTTCATTAAGCTCCGTAATTTCTGCCAAGTGCTCAGCAGTAGGATCTGTATTGGGATTAGCAGTATAAAGACCGTCCACATCTGTCAACAGAACCAATAAATCAGCTTTTAGAAGGGAGGCTACTTGAGCAGATAAGGTATCATTGTCTCCTACCTTGATTTCTTCAATGGCAATCGTGTCATTTTCGTTGATAATGGGAATAGCATGTTGATGCAATAAAACCTGCAGGGCTTGAGAAGCATTTTGGTAACGTCTAGCGTCTGCAAAGTCATCTTGAGTAAGAAGAATCTGGGCTGATACAATTCCATCTTTCATCAGATTCTGGGTATATTCTTCTATCAGTAATCCTTGACCGACTGCTGCACTAGCCTGCTTTTCAGCAATCTTAGTCGGTCGCTTATCAAAACCTAAACGACTAAAGCCTGCAGCGATAGATCCTGACGTCACCAAGACCAACTGGTAGCCCTGCTGATGAAGTTGGGCAAGTTGATTGGTAATACGAGCAATTTTAATCCTATCCAAACAACCATTTTCCTGTGTAAGAGAGCTTGTCCCCACCTTAAATACTATTAACTTATCGTTCATCAAACCTTCTCATTTTCTAACTAGATAAGGAAAAGTATAGCATATTTCCTAGATTTTGACCATTGATTTTACTATTAAACGTGGGGGACCCAACCAGCAACTATCCAAAACTTTCGGCAAGGCAAACCAACCTAATACTCAATACAAAACGAGGAAGCACCGAAGGCTACTGATGTAGCTAAATTAAATATGCCTAAACTCTGTACGAAAAAGATAAGCAACTGTTCGGGCTTTAGCAAATGACGGTTATAGCTATCCTGATGTATGACAAAAAGTTGTATACTCATTTAGTTTAACTTTTATTACTTCGACGATTGTGGAAACTCCGTTTCCCTATTTCCAACTTCCAATCATCTTCTAGATGATTGGAACTCGCTTTGCCGTACTCTACGATTGTTACTGACTATCGTCAGTATGATTTCCAACCTTCAACAGTCATTAGACTGTTGAAGCAGCCTGCAGCTCCTTGCCTAGTACTAAAAGTAAATTAAATAACTATAACAAAGAAAGAGACTGGGCAAAACTAACAATTTCTCGCTTCGCTTAAAGTTTGAATCGATAAAAACAGCTTAGAAACAACGTTTCTAATAACGTGATTCTAAGCTGTTTTCTATTTCGAAGACTTTTTACCCAGCCTCTCTCTTTGTTTTTTCTAATACCTTGCAGTAACTAGCTTTCACTTTTTTCAAAAAACTGCTCCATTTTTCCTCTCACACCTTCTAGTTCGACCTGCTCCAATGGGTATTCTGTCTCTAGAAAATGCTGAATCTGCTCTCCATACTTCATATCGGTTAAGCGATTATCTAGTAAAAGAACGCAAGACCTTTGGGTCACCGAACGATTACTCCGTCCGATAGCCTGCTTTAATTTCAACATCATCATGGGTAAATGATAGTCATAAAAGGGATTTTTCTTCCCTGCTTTCAACCAGCGATTGACCTTACGAATAAAGCGATCTTGGGGATTTTCAAATGGTAGCCGAGGAATCACTAGAATCATTTGAGCCTGATTTGCAAAGTCTACTCCCTCCCAGAAAACACCTGTCCCTAATAAAACGCTCACCTCCCCTTTATCAAATCGACGTTTGAGTGGCACATCAAGCCCATGGCGATGCTGGGCTAGGTGGGGAACCGCTTCCTGCTCCAAGATAGACGATAATTCTAAGAGTAGCTGAATTGAAGTGAGCAAGACTAAAACGGGTCTACCAAGAACTAGCAAGTCTTGAATTTGCCGAGCAATAAATGCTGCATGCTCTTTCTTATGTAAGCTCAATATAGGAGGCAAGTGACTAGGACACAGAATCATTTGATTCTCTATCTGCTGATAGGGAAGTCTAGCAAAGGTCACATTCTCAAAGCCCAATAAGTCCGCTACATTTACCTTTTTACCAATCTCAAGAGTAGCGCTAATACAAAAGATTTTAGGGTTGGGTAAAAGACTTGCAACATCTAACATCTCTTCCTGACTAGTTCTAAGAAAACTAGAGCGTTTCTCATTGATACGACGTTCCTCTAGCCAAAAATCTCGCTTCTGACCAAGAAGTCCGACCCAGTCTTCCATATCGCGATCGTCCAATTCTTCCAGATTTCGTTTGAGAGCTTGAAGGTCTTCTATTGTCAATTCCCGCCTGCCGGTCGCTCGAAACTGTTTCAAGAGATGGGTCATCTCAAAGATACAAGCCTCTAGCAATCGCCTCTCAAGTAAATTTGTAGACTTGTCCAGCTTACTTTGCAGTAGGACCAAACAATCTGAAAGGGATACTTCTTGACTGGCATATTCTTCTGCTGCGAGAATCAATTTCTGCGCTTCATCGATAATCAACAGACGCTCCTGCATCCAAGCTTCTTTTCCAACATGTTGTAAAAAATAGGCATGATTGGTCAAGGTAAGCCGGCTCAAGCGTGCCTTCTCTTGCGTCCTCCTCCAAAAATCCCACTCTCCAAATAGAGATTGCTCAGACGCATTGCCATCGTGTTGGAGCTCATCAAAGTATCCTTGACAGCGCTGCTTCTGCTTGAGCTCATCCATATCTCCTGTCTCCGTCTCGCAGAGCCAGACCAAAAGGTGCATTTTATAGCGATTCACAAGCCTATTATCATCCTGACGCTCCAAGGTCCGCCAAAAGGTGTCTAATTTGAGATAGTGGCGAGGCGACTTAATGGAAGCACAGGAGATATGAAAAACGTCTGACAGGCTCTTTCCCTCATTTTCCAAAATCTGCTGCTGCAATAGCTTAGTCGGCACCACCACTAGAATGGACTGATTCGTCTGGGCGAGTACTGGAAGCAAATAACCATAGGTCTTGCCAATTCCCGCCTGCGCCTGAATAAAGTGCACGCCGACCTCCTTATCCAATAAACCTTGTTCCATAATCTGGATAAATGCTTGCTGTTGTGGACGCGCATCTAGCCCTAGAAGGGCTAGATTGGTTGCAACATCATTTGATAGATGATAGGGAGCAGTTTCAAGAGCTGGTTTCTTTAAACAAATCCCATTCACTGAAATGAAGTCTTCGGGTAGGTAGTCTGAAAGACTAGGATATAGCTCATCAATAACGAGGCGAGATTCATAAAGCAAATGATCCGCAAACTCCAGAATATGCCTGATAGTCTGCTTAGGCAAGAGCCGAATCTTGTCTTGAATTTTCAAGAGGAGCCTAGCAGTTGCAGTCGCATCTGAAATAGCTGTATGTGCCTGCTCTAGGTCAAGTTCTAACTCCTTTGCAAGATTGCTCAAACTATATTTATCCAAGGTCGGAAAAAATAACTGCGCCAATTCTACCGTATCAACCCGTGGTGTATGCAAGTCATAGCCCTCAAAAAAGAGTGCCTCCGCTAATAAATTGGCATCAAAAGACACATTATGGGCAACAAAAATTGTGCCATCCAATAAGTTATAAATCTCTTTTGCTATCTGACCAAAATCAGGCGCTATTGCTAATTGCTGATCGGTGATGCCCGTCAATTCACGAATATGGTAATCCAATTTTTCATAGGGATTGATATCTGTTTCGTAGGTTTCAACAATCTGTCCTGCTTCTACAATCACAATCCCAATCTGGATAATCTTCGCATCACTACTACTGTTCGTCGCTTCTAGATCTACAACAGCATACCGATGTGCTTGTCTTCTCTCTGTCATAACAGTAAAATTATATCATATTTTACTTAGAAGCTGTATTCATAGCTATATAAGATGTATGGAGGAAAAAGCTGAGGAAAAAAGCAAGTACCCCCAAGGATTCTGCCCCATTTTTGAACCAAACCACCATAGTTGTTTCGTTTACTTTTAGGACTAGGCAACGAGTTACAGGCTGCTTCAACAGTCTAATGACTGTTGAAGATTGGAAATCATACTGACGATAGTCAGTAACAATCGTAGAGTACGGCAAAGCGAGTTCCAATCATCTAGAAGATGATGGGAAGTGGGAAATAAGGAAACGAAGTTTCCACAATTCATCTAGAAGATGATGGGAAGTGGGAAATAAGGAAACGGAGTTTCCACAATTCACCTAGAAGATGATGGGAAGTGGGAAATAAGAAAACGGAGTTTCCACAATTCATCTGGAAGATGATTGGAAGTTGGAAATAGAGAAACGGAGTTTCCACAATCGTCGAAGTAATAAAAGGTAAACGAAATGAGTATACAACGGGAATCGCTTTTATCATTCCATTACTCCTTCCTTCACTACTTATCCTCTACATATCGGCTGATTCATATCTCCTATTTTGAAACGAAACCACTATAAGAGACCACGTTTATCATTTCTGACCAGAAAAAGCAGACAAGTACCTTATTTTTTGCTAAACTAGGAGTGTATCGATTATCAAAGGAGACCTATAATGAAACTCTATCATACTGTAAACCCTATTGCCTATGAAAATACCTACTATCTAGAAAATGAGACCCACCTCATCCTAGTGGATCCAGGAAGTGATTGGGCAACCATTCGACAACAGATTGAAAAACTAGGAAAGCCGGTAGCTGCTATCCTCCTAACCCACACTCACTACGACCACATCATGAGTTTAGACTTGGTACGAGATTATTTTGGTGCACCACCTGTCTACGTGGCTGCTAGCGAGGCAAGTTGGCTATACACACCTGAAATGAACCTCTCTGGCCTAGCCCGTCACGATGATTTAGAGAATGTCGTCTGTCGACCTGCGGAAGAAACCTTCCACTACAACAAAGACTACCATATTGAAGGCTTTCATTTTTCAGTTGTAGAAACACCCGGACACTCGATCGGTGGCGTTTCTTTTATCTTCCCAGACCAAGAGTTCGTCATCACAGGAGATGCCTTGTTCAGAGAATCAATTGGTCGTACAGATCTACCGACCAGCAATACTGAAGCGCTACTGTCGGGGATTAAAAACAACCTCTTTACCCTACCTGGTCACTATCAAGTCTATCCAGGTCATGGACATTCGACCACTATCTCCCATGAGAAAGTTTTCAATCCATTTTTTAGATCCTAGCAGTTATAGTTGTTTCGTTTCCTTTTAGTACTAGGCAACGAGCTGCAGGCTGCTTCAACAGTCTAATGACTGTTGAAGGTTGGAAATCATACTGACGATAGTCAGTAACAATCGTAGAGTACGGCAAAGCGAGTTCCAATCATCTAAAAGATGATTGGAAGTTGGAAATAAGGAAACGAAGTTTCCACAACTCATCTAGAAGATGATTGGAAGTTGGAAATAAGGAAACGAAGTTTCCACAATTCATCTAGAAGATGATGGGAAGTTGGAAATAAGGAAACGAAGTTTCCACAATTCATCTAGAAGATGATGGGAAGTGGGAAATAAGGAAACGGAGTTTCCACAATTCATCTAGAAGATGATTGGAAGTTGGAAATAAGGAAACGGAGTTTCCACAATTCATCTAGAAGATGATGGGAAGTGGGAAATAAGGAAACGAAGTTTCCACAATCGTCGAAGTAATAAAAGTTAAACGAAATGAGTATAACAACTAACAGTCAGTCCTGTGTCAAAAGCTCTTGTATCTTGTTTTAATTGAGTATAAGTACCATATGAATTCAAAAAAACGGCTCTATAATTTCTGTAGTGGGTAAATCCACTGTAGAGATTATGGAGCCTTTTTGAGTATAGAAAAAAAGTCCCATA
>NZ_JBUEQR010000004.1:0-5256 GCF_054968985.1 Streptococcus sp. 1F3
ATTGCCAGCTTCGTCCTTGACAACCACTTTAGCAGGGAAGTCGCGTTCTTCTTCATCCTTGCCCCAATCATCAACAGTTGGGGTACCAGTGATAGTGCCTGTTGCTGGATCATAGGTGAGACCGGTTGGGAGACCCGTTACTTCGACTGTTCCATTAGCTGGTTTGTTTTCTACTGGGACTGTGATTGGCTCGATTGGTTGGTTTTCTACAACAGTCTTATCTTCAAGATTGCCGACTGCTGGGGTGGATGGTTTACTGTTTGGATCCTTAGAATCTGTACCTGCTGTCTTTTCTTGGTCATCTGTGTAGCCGTCATTGTCATCATCTGGATCGGTCACATCTGGGTCTTTGTCGCCATCTGTGTCCCGTTGAACCTTGATGGTCACTGGTTTCTCCGCAACTGGATTGCCAGCTTCGTCCTTGACAACCACTTTAGCAGGGAAGTCACGTTCTTCCTCATCCTTGCCCCAATCATCAACAGTCGGGGTACCAGTAATAGTACCAGTGGCTGGATCATAGGTGAGGCCGGTTGGGAGACCCGTTACTTCAACACTACCATTATTTGGTTTGTTTTCTACTGGGACAGCGATTGGCTCGATTGGTTGGTTTTCTACAACAGTCTTATCTTCAAGATTGCCGACTGCTGGGGTTGCTGGTTTACTGTTTGGATCCTTAGAATCCGTACCTGCTGTCTTTTCTTGGTCATCTGTGTAGCCGTCATTGTCATCATCTGGATCCGTTACATCTGGGTCTTTATCGCCATCTGTATCGCGTTGAACCTTGATGGTCACTGGTTTCTCCGCAACTGGATTGCCAGCTTCGTCCTTGACAACCACTTTGGCAGGGAAGTCGCGTTCTTCTTCATCCTTGCCCCAATCATCAACAGTCGGGGTACCAGTGATAGTACCAGTGGCTGGATCATAGGTGAGGCCGGTTGGGAGACCTGTTACTTCAACACTACCATTATTTGGTTTGTTTTCTACTGGAACAGCGATTGGCTCGATTGGTTGGTTTTCTACAACAGTCTTATCTTCAAGATTACCGACTGCTGGGGTTGCTGGTTTACTGTTTGGATCCTTGGAGTCTGTACCTGCTGTCTTTTCTTGATCATCTGGGTAGCCGTCATTGTCATCATCTGGATCGGTCACATCTGGGTCTTTGTCGCCATCTGTGTCCCGTTGAACCTTGATGGTCACTGGTTTCTCCGCAACTGGATTCCCATTTTCGTCTTTGACAACCACTTTGGCAGGGAAGTCGCGTTCTTCTTCATCCTTGCCCCAATCATCAACAGTTGGGGTACCAGTGATGGTGCCTGTGGCTGGATCATAGGTGAGACCGGTTGGGAGACCTGTTACTTCAACTGTTCCATTAGCTGGTTTGTTTTCTACTGGGACTGTGATTGGCTCGATTGGTTGGTTTTCTACAACAGTCTTATCTTCAAGATTGCCGACTGCTGGGGTTGCTGGTTTACTATTTGGATCTTTAGAATCCGTACCAGCTGCCTTTTCTTGATCATCTGTGTAGCCATCATTGTCATCATCTGGATCCGTCACATCTGGGTCTTTATCGCCATCTGTATCGCGTTGAACCTTGATGGTCACTGGTTTCTCCGCAACTGGATTGCCGTTTTCGTCCTTGACAACCACTTTAGCAGGGAAGTCGCGTTCTTCCTCATCCTTGCCCCAATCATCAACAGTTGGGGTACCAGTGATAGTACCTGTTGCTGGATCATAGGTGAGACCGGTTGGGAGACCCGTTACTTCGACTGTTCCATTAGCTGGTTTGTTTTCTACTGGGACAGCAATTGGCTCGATTGGTTGGTTTTCTACAACAGTCTTATCTTCAATGTCTCCAACAGTCGCACTTGGTTTACTATTTGGATCCTTGGAGTCTGTACCTGCTGTCTTTTCTTGGTCATCTGTGTAGCCGTCATTGTCATCATCTGGATCCGTTACATCTGGGTCTTTATCGCCATCTGTGTCCCGTTGAACCTTGATGATGAATGGTTTCTCGGCAACTGGATTGCCAGCTTCGTCTTTGACAACCACCTTGGCAGGGAAGTCGCGTTCTTCTTCATCCTTGCCCCAATCTTCAACAGTTGGGGTACCAGTGATAGTACCGGTGGCTGGATCATAGGTGAGACCGGTTGGGAGACCCGTTACTTCGACTGTTCCATTAGCTGGTTTATTTTCTACTGGGACAGCGATTGGCTCGATTGGTTGTTTTTCTACAATAGTCTTGTCGCCTATATCGCCGACAGTTGCAGTTGGTTTACTATTTGGATCCTTAGAATCCGTACCAGCTGTCTTTTCTTGGTCATCTGGATAGCTGTCATTGTCATCATCTGGATCCGTTACATCTGGGTCTTTGTCGCCATCTGTGTCCCGTTGAACCTTGATGGTCACTGGTTTCTCGGCAACTGGATTGCCAGCTTCGTCTTTGACAACCACCTTGGCAGGGAAGTCGCGTTCTTCCTCATCCTTGCCCCAATCTTCAACAGTTGGGGTACCAGTGATAGTACCGGTGGCTGGATCATAGGTGAGACCGGTTGGGAGACCCGTTACTTCAACTGTTCCATTAGCTGGTTTGTTTTCTACTGGGACAGCGATTGGCTCGATTGGTTGGTTTTCTACAACAGTCTTATCGCCTATATCGCCGACAGTTGCAGTTGGTTTACTATTTGGATCCTTGGAGTCTGTACCTGCTGTCTTTTCTTGGTCATCTGGGTAGCCGTCATTGTCATCATCTGGATCGGTCACATCTGGGTCTTTGTCGCCATCTGTGTCCCGTTGAACCTTGATGGTCACTGGTTTCTCGGCAACTGGATTGCCAGCTTCGTCTTTGACAACCACCTTGGCAGGGAAGTCGCGTTCTTCCTCATCCTTGCCCCAATCTTCAACAGTTGGAGTACCAGTGATAGTACCAGTTGCTGGATCATAGGTGAGACCGGTTGGGAGACCCGTTACTTCAACACTACCATTATTTGGTTTGTTTTCTACTGGGACAGCGATTGGCTCGATTGGTTGTTTTTCTACAACAGTCTTATCTTCAATGTCTCCAATGGAGGTAACTTTTTCTGGGTCTGCCACAACAACAGTAACTGTTGCTTCTTCTCTTGATCCATCTGGATAAGTGATAACGACTGGCACTTCAAAAGTACCTGCAGTATTACCATCTGGAACAGTTGCACCTGCTTTAGGTACTACTCTAGATGCTGCTGGTATTTTTTTAACAGCTTGTGATAAATCATCCGCAGTTGTTGCTTCACCAAATGGTTTGTTGATAACTTCTGTTTCAGGATCATAAATTTCGTTGTCTCTCAGGTCTACATCTGCTGCTAATAGGCCTGAATTCCCAAGTGTTGTTGGTAAAACACCTCCACCTGATGTAAAGTAGCCTGTAATTGGTAAAATATCAGAGTCAGCTGGCACTTTAAAGACTGGATAACCATCCGGTGAACCAGTCATTAATTCACTAACTGGTTTTTTAAATTTAATGACTGTACGTACATAAGCTGGGTTTTGGGCACCATTTATATTGACATAGGCCCTTTTGTTATCTGTATTCCCCTGATTTATTGCATTGTTTCCAATGGTAAAAGTAGCATGTCCATTGTTATTAAATGATGTTGTTTCACGGTAGTATCTTGATTTAACATCCTTTATTAAACCTTGTGTAAAAGCATATTCAGCAATATGCATCTCAACGTCACCAACATATGGCAATAGGGCTGGATCAATATCCAAATTATAGGTTGTGTTTTTCAATGCATCTTGAAGTGTGCCTGGTGGTGTTCCATTTTTCGTCATTGTTTGGTCAAACACAATTGCACCATAATTCCCATATGATGGCTCATATCTAACGATTGCTCCTGTAGTAATTTTTTTCAATTGATCCAATTTTCTAGAATCGGTAGAATTTGGGGTTGGTGTTTGATCTTCACGAACCCTAAATACACCATTTACCACAGAAGTGGCAACAACTGAATTTTTTGCTGAATCGAAAACATAAGAACGAAATGCCATAAATCCAGGGGTATTTGGATCTTTTAAAATAGTTTCTATTGGTTCTTTAAGTGTAATCGTCCCCCCTGTTAACTGTGAGCCTAATTCAGCACCACCAAAAATCCCATTATTTGCACGAATGAAATTTGATTCAAAAATATTGGTACCGCTTATACGTGATAATATAATATCATTTTTACCACCAACAGATGTTACTTTAATTGTATCTACCTTAGAGGCAATTGCTTCATCTAATTGTAAACGGAATTTCCAATTAGGACCTGAGTTGGTACCAGCTAAATAGTAGGCTAATCGAAAATCAATAGTATTCCCCGTTTTATTAGCTAAATCTGGGAATACTGTCGTAACATCTTGGAAAGTATAATTTTTAGTTTTACCAGTGTCTGAGGGGCCTAAAGAACGGAAAGATGTACCTTCAGGAATGGGTTGACCCTGATTAGGAAACGTTATCGCACGCTTCTCAGCCTTGCTTGCTTCTTTTGAGACTGCATCAATAGTGTCCTGGTCACCTGCTGCCTCGATTTGTTCTGCAAAGCTAGCTCTTGCTTCCGCAGAGATATGTGTATAGCTGTCTAAAACTGTCAGCGCACTTTCTTTTGCCGCTGACAAGGCTGCTTCTTGAGCTTTTGAGTCTGCAGCTGCTCTAGCAGTTTCATTGGCACCCTTTGCTCTCTCCACAATTTCATTGAGAGAGTCTTGACTTGTTGCAGTTTCAATTTCTTTCTTAAAGACTGCTTTTTCTGCATCGCTAAGAGCTGTTAGTTCTTTCAATGCTTCCAATGCTACACTTTTAACAGCTGTTAAGTCTGTTACTGGAGGATTGATTTCATCAGCCTTAGCAGTCTCAACCGGTACCACTTCTTCAACTTTCGCAACTTCTGCTGCCACAGGGGTTGAGCTACTCGTCTCAGTCGGTGCTACTTCTCTTACTACAGGAGTTGAGCTATTAGCCTCAGCTTTAGCAACTTCTGTTACCGCAGGTATTGCACTACTAGCCTCTACTTCATCCGCAGATACGTTACTTGCTAAACTTAGTGAAATCACTGTTCCAAGTAAGACACTAGCCGCACCAAAATGGTACGTCCGAATCGAAAAGCGCTGACCTAGTCCATACCAGTCAAACTTGTTTCTTTTGTTCTTTTTCAAAAGCAAACACTCCTTTATTTTTTATACACAAACCAGACGCTCTCTGGCACAGAAACCGTCAAAACCCGTGTTATACCGACCATT
>NZ_JBUEQR010000004.1:5278-7049 GCF_054968985.1 Streptococcus sp. 1F3
CCCCCCCCCCCCGACTTTGTCAACTATTTTAGATGTAAAATATACGAATAGGTATATCCTTTTTTATTCCCTTCTTCCCCTCTATAAATCTGCTTACTTCAAGCAATTTCAGACTTTCTGTGGTTACTTTCTCTCCCATGGAATAGGAAAAAACTTTTTTAAAGTAGAAGAATTTCTATAGAAAGTAGACAAATTTCTAAAAAATCTGTAATGTTTTCCATCTAGTCCTGTCATAGGGCAATTCGACAGCAAATATCAGGGATAAGTTTGAAAAGCTACTGGCTTTTACTTTTCTATTGTCAAAAAAATTGACATTCCTTTTTTAAGTACATAAACCAAATAAGAGACTCCAAAATATATAAATGTGTATATAAAAAAGTTTCAAAGTCAACCTAGGTGGTTTAACTTTGAAACTCTTTTTGTCTCTTAAGTATTAGGTATTGTATGTCTATACTACTAGCTTATCTTTCGGGGATAGAACAAATGCTACAACTATTCATAATTTTAGAACTTGCTCTATTCCCTACTAGAATTTTCAACTTAAAAAGTTGCTATCGCTAATCGTATATACAAATATAATAGTATCTATTCTAGCTAAAGTTGCAAGGATTACTCATGGAAGAAGACTATTCCTCTTCTTTTTTACCCTTACCAAGTGCTAGAAGTCCTACCAAGCCAAGAGCTGCAAAACCATACGCTCCCAAAGCAGAAGTTTCTGTTCCTGTTTTTGGAAGTACTGCTGTTGAAGTTGATTTCACAGTAGTAGCAACCGGTTTACTGTTTGGATCCTTGGAGTCTGTACCTGCTGCCTTTTCTTGGTCATCTGTGTAGCCGTCATTGTCATCATCTGGATCCGTTACATCTGGGTCTTTATCGCCATCTGTATCACGTTGAACTTTGATAATGAACTCTTTCTCAGCAACTATTTTCCCATCTGCATCACTTACAAAGACTGTGATCAAGAAGTTAACCTCTTCCTCATCTTTGCCCCAGTCTGTGACAGTTGGGGTACCAGTGATTGTACCGGTAGCTGGATCATAGGTCAAGCCATCTGGGAGACCAGCAACGTATACGTTACCACCCTTTGGTACATTTGTGACTGGAATATTGATGGCTTCGATCGGTTGTTTTTCTACAACAGTCTTATCGCCAATATCGCCGACAGTCGCAATTGGTTTACTATTTGGATCCTTAGAATCTGTACCTGCTGTCTTTTCTTGGTCATCTGTGTAGCCGTCATTGTCATCGTCTGAATCGGTCACATCTGGGTCTTTGTCACCATCTGTATCTCGTTGAACCTTAATAGTGATGTCTTTTTCGGCAACTGGATTCCCATTTTCGTCCTTGATCACTACCTTAACAGGGAAGTCGCGTTCTTCTTCATCCTTGCCCCAGTCTGTAACAGTCGGGGTACCCGTGATAGTTCCGGTAGCTGGATCATAGGTCAAGCCATCTGGTAAGCCACTCACTTCTACTGTTCCATTATTTGGAACATTGCTTACTGGGACAGTAATTGGCTCAATCGGTTGTTTTTCTACAACAGTCTTATCGCCAATATCGCCGACAGTCGCAGTTGGTTTACTATTTGGATCCTTAGAATCTGTACCTGCTGTCTTTTCTTGGTCATCTGTGTAGCCGTCATTGTCATCATCTGGATCGGTCACATCTGGGTCTTTGTCACCATCTGTATCTCGTTGAACCTTAATAGTGATGTCTTTTTCGGCAACTGGATTGCCTTTGTCGTCTTTGATCACCACCTTAACAGGGAAGT
>NZ_JBUEQR010000005.1:0-4411 GCF_054968985.1 Streptococcus sp. 1F3
CTCATCAAAGTCATTAAAAGAAATGCCTTTGGATTCAGGAACTTTGAAAACTTTAAGAAACGCATTTTGATTGCTTTAAACGTAAAGAAAGAGAGAACGAAGTTCGTCCTCTCTAGGTGTTAGCTTTTCATCTACCCACTACAGTTGACAAAGAGCCGATTAAAATAAAGGAGCGCTCTCAATCAAGTTCAAGACTGAGACCACTCCCTTCAATATCAAATTATGAAACTATTTTTTACAATTCTTTCACAATATTCACTACATTTTCAACAGTAAAGCCGTATTCTTCAATGACTTTAGCTGCTGGTGCAGAAGCTCCAAAGGTATCGATACCAAGTACCGCACCGTCTAAGCCGACATACTTGTACCAACTTTGACTTGCAGCCATTTCAATAGCAACACGACGACGGACTGCACTCGGCAAGATTTCTTCCTTGTAGGCTGCATCTTGAGCATCAAAGAGCTCAGTTGATGGCACGCTCACTACCCGAACCTTGATTCCCTCTGTCGCTAATTGCTTAGCAGCTGTAACAGCCAAGTTCACTTCTGAACCTGATGCAAGAAGAATAGTATCAAAACCTGCTTCTTCATAGACGACATAGGCTCCTTTTGCAACCTTATCAAAGTCAGTTCCTTCTTCTACCGTCAAGTTTTGACGAGTAAGAACGAGGGCTGACGGTGTGGATTTACTGGTCAAGGACAAGTACCAAGCAGCTTGTGTCTCACGGGCATCAGCCGGACGGAAAACATTCAAGTTTGGTAAGGCGCGAAGACCTGCTAAATGTTCAATCGGCTCATGGGTTGGACCATCTTCCCCAACTGCAATCGAATCATGTGTGAAGACATAGGTCACTGGAAGTCCTTGAAGAGCGGACAAACGAATCGCAGCTTTCAGGTAGTCTGAAAAGACAAAGAATGTACCACCATAAACACGAAGCCCACCGTGAGCTGCCATACCATTCAAAACAGTTCCCATCGCAAATTCACGAACACCAAACTGGATATTGCGGTTGAGGCGATGAGCATCGTCTTGTAAACCGTCTGCTTTGATGTAGGTCATATTTGAATGCGCCAAGTCAGCTGATCCACCCAAGAAGGTTGGAAGTACTTTTGCTGCTGCGTTAATCGCATCTTGGCTTGAGTTCCGAGTCGCTTGGGAGAAGCCTGCTTCGTGGACTGGGAAATCGCTTGGTTTCAACTCTGCCACATCACGGCCCTCAAGGATTGCATCGACTTCTTCTGCCAATTCTGGATAGGCTACTCGATAATCGGCAACTAGTTTTTCCCAAGCTGCATAAGCTGCTTGACCTCGATCAGCGACTTTTTCCTTGAAATCTGCATACACTTCAGCTGGCACCTCAAATGGAGCATAAGACCAATCCAAGGCCTTACGTGTTGCTGCTGCTTCTTCTGCCCCGAGTGGCGCACCATGAACAGCATTTGTTCCTTGTTTGTTTGGAGAACCATGTCCGATGATTGTTTTTACTTCGATAAGAGCTGGCTTACCTGCTGCTTTTGCTTTTTCAATAGCTTGGTTAATAGCTGCCACATCTGTACCGTCTGCTACGAAATCTGTATGCCAACCGTAGGCTTCATAACGAGCACGTACATTTTCTGTAAAGGAATCTTTCGTTTCCCCATCCAAGTTAATATCATTTGAATCGTAAAGAACAATCAGCTTATCTAATTTTTGCAAACCAGCATAAGAAGCTGCCTCAGCAGATACTCCTTCCATCAAGTCTCCATCACCACAGATAACATAGGTATAGTGATCAAAGAGATTATAGCCTTCCCTATTGTACTTGGCTGCAAGGAAACGTTCTGCCTGCGCAAATCCTGTCGCAGTCGCTATCCCTTGACCGAGAGGCCCCGTTGTAATATCAACCCCGGCAGTGTGACCATATTCTGGATGACCAGGTGTTTTAGAACCCCATTGACGGAAGTTTTTAATCTCTTCTATGCTCACTTCCTCAAAACCTGATAGGTGAAGAAGGGCATAGATTAACATCGAACCATGTCCAGCTGACAAGACGAAACGGTCACGATTGATCCAGTTTGGTACTTGTGGATTGAGGCGCATTTGGTTGGTAAAGAGGCTGTAAGCCATAGGTGCTGCCCCCATCACCACTCCTGGGTGACCTGATTTCGATTGTTCAATAGCGTCTATTCCAAGAAAGCGAATCGCATTGACTGATACGTGTGACATATCTTCCTCCTCTTAAAAAGTTATTCTAGTTCCATTATAGCATAAAGCATTTTTGTTGTTACAATAAGTTCAAGATTTGGACTTATTTTTACCCCCTAATACTCATCAGTAAATCACTTCAATTCAGGAAGCCTTTTTCCAGCCTTCAACTATAGAAAATCATGATATCAACATCTCGCTTTCCCCTATCTTTTTATTTCTAGATTTGGGTATTGACAGCTACTGACACCGATGACTGATAGGACAACTCATCCAAACACTTATACTCTTTAAAAATCAATATGAAGAATACTCATTCACATCCATTATACCAAAATTCCCCAACCATCATAAGCTAGGGAATATCTATCAATTATTCTGGTAGAACCACCTTCAGGCGAATATCTGTTGTCTGTAAAACTTTTTGCACTTGCACTAGAAAGGCTAGTCCATTGTCTGACGGAGGATATTGGAAGCTAAGGTTGATCACCTTCTCCTTAAAATCATCACCGTAGCCTTCCACATACTGCTTGCTTTCAATAAAGTGAATATAGTTGTTCAGCTTTTCTTGCAATATCTGTAGATGAACACTATCTGTTTCTTCCTGCCATTTGAGTGGGTCTAAAAGCAAGAATTCCAAATGTTCTGAAATGATACCTAAGCTATCAATTTTACTGGTTTGTAAAATTGTCCCAATCACTTGCTTCAATAGCTTCGTAAATTCATACTCTGAAAATAAGGACTTTGAAAAAAACGGATTCTTGAGAATTTGTTCTGGAAACTGTCTTAGAAAGTTTCTATCTAGTTCTTCTTGACTCTTATCTGGCCAATGTCCTGTCATTAAGTACATTTTTACTTCGTAAGCATCTTGAGGCGACTCAAAGGCTCTATCCATAAGATCTTTTGAGATAGGATATGTCACCTCTCGATCTTGAAATCCGCCTGTCATGAACCGCATCTCATAGCTCCCATTTTCTTCGTAAACAATAAAATCGTTCCCCCTATGAGTAATAATACTGGTTTCATTGTAATGTTCCAATTCGTTTTCCTCAGCCCAACGACCATGTTCTACATAGAACATGACCTCTTTTCCGTCATTCTCTGTTGCCAACGCTTTTTCTGCTAATTGTTTAGATATTGGATATGAAAATCTATCTCTTCCTCTCATCCAATTAATACTATATTCTCCATCTCGGTCATAAATAATAAAATTAGAACCTTTTAAAACTTTCATTACGCTCTCCTTTCTAAACTTATTTATATAATTCTCGTACTATATAATCTGTTTCATCAACTGGATCAATCACTGCCTCTGGAATTCCTCCCTTAGTGTAACCTCCTGGCTCCCAAAATCCTTCCCATGCTCCAGCTTCATTACCAGATGGTATCCGAAGATTTTTATAATGTTGGATATCTATTACAACTGGATTATCTCCAAGATCCTCCTGTTCCAACCCCAATAATTCTTCCAAAACTCGTGGATTTCCATCAGATGCTTTTATCGCTTTATCAAAAACAGACTTAGGCATGACATAGTGTCCATCTTGATGTCCTATCGTTAAACCAAAGTTTTGTACTCCATAATCATAGGAATCAAAACTCATAACTTTTACTGCTCCATCGTCAAACATAGAAAGGTGTGCAGCGATTTCTTCTGCTGAATACACATGGTAAGGAGATGGTCGACTCCCTTTAGTTGTGCTAATCAATCCATCTTCAACTTTTTTAGACAAATCTATATGAGGCAGTTTCTCCAGCTACAGAATAACCCGTAACTGGAGATTCAATTGTACTCGTTCCCGTCTTCTGCGACACCACATCAATCCGAGTGCCCTTAGGAATCCCAACACCTCCAACAAAGTCTCCCTTGCCGGCACCTACAATCACACCACCATACTGAGACAAATCCTCCAACAGATTCTGCCGGCTAGACTTCAAACCAATCTGAGCAGTCGTGTATTCCTGAATGCGTATCTTCCCAGCCTCATCAAAACCAATCGCGTCTACCCGGATCTTCTGCTCTACTCCATCAACCACCATCTGGATGGTGATGTTCTTCTCCACCTTATGGGCAACCTTCCCAAACTCTACCACCTGCAAGTCCACAAATTCCTGACCCTGACGAGCATTCAACTGGACTTGTGGAGTGTGAACAGACAAACCCTTGGTAAGATTCCCAACAACGGCCTTCGTCCCAAACTCCATTCCCTTCCCCAGCGCAAACTT
>NZ_JBUEQR010000006.1:0-4462 GCF_054968985.1 Streptococcus sp. 1F3
TGCTTGAACATGAGCAATTACTCGTTTTCTAAAATCTAAATCATATGCCATAACACTATTCTAACATAATTTATTTATAAACTAAAGCACTATAATACCAACTATCATAAGTCAAATCTAGTTCATCGCCTCTCTTAATATAAACATCCCCACCTAGAATCACTAAATTTAATTTTTTTATCTCAGATAGTACAACATCTATATCTCTCCATGCAAACGCATATTCATTGACACCAATTTCAGATAAGTTTATTCCTTTACCAAGAATATGTAGTTGCATGACAGTCATTTTGCTCTCCTACTTCGTTTTATTTAAAAAAATATATGGTTGATATTTTCTCAACAATACCCAATGAATATATCTTATTTCTTAAGAACAAACTTTCTAAAAGTAGTTGGAATCTCACTTGATGACTGAAATAGCTGGCTAATAGCAATATTCATATCAGAGAACAATACTTCCTGAAAAATATTATTTATTTGCCAATCAATACTCGTTTCAAGTTTATCGGTACAATTTACGTTAACTATTTCAAACCATCCTATCGAAATCCCATACTCGATAATTTGTTCTAGAATATCGATAGAATATCCTTTTTCTAGTATGAAGAAATTATATAGTTGAGCAATAATTGCATCTTCTTCTGCTATTGATAAGAGGAGTTCTTTTAAATCTTCTTCATTCATCATTTTCTTTACCAATCCAAGTCTTTGCTTCCTGTACCATGAATAGAAAAGAGGCTTCATTAGCAATGGTCTGATAATATCGAAATACAGCTTCCTTATCGTCTATATTGAGTGCATTAAGGGCACTATAATACTGCTTCATAATCCACTCTAATTTACTACTTTCCCCCACATTATTATAAAAATCATTTATTTTCTTATCCAAAAGTACATCTTTTAGGAAATTCATTTTTTCAAGATAATTCATCTTTTTAGATTTCGTTCTAAAAGTACGTGCTGGAAAATCCTGTATGTGAGATTTAATATGTTCTAGTTTTTCTAAATTATATAATCTAATTCGTGCAAGGTAAGCTAGAAAATAAAAATCTAATTCATCAAAATTTCCGTATTTATTTGACTTAAATGTCAAAATATCCATTTGCTTCAAAAACGAAATACAACTCTCAAAGTCACCACTATAATATTTAAATTGAGCAACTCTGTAAAGATAATAATTTCGTAAACTTCCTTTTTTTAAAGATTGTTTTTCTGAATAATCAATATAAGCTATATATTCTTTGCTCTCAACTGAATGAAGCATATCACTCACTGCCATAGGAAATAAATATCGAACAAGAGAAAACAGTGTAATTATCATGATATAAGGGACAAAGACTATATAAAAATCATTGTCTTTCATGAAATATAAACAAATGAGAACTGATGAAACTAATAAATAGCGAGTGCTGTAGAACACTAAGTGTTCATACTTATAAAATTTTTTTAAACAATTCAATATGTTTGTCAGCATTATCTACCTTTCTATTTTTATTATGGTATATATTGTAATGCAGGAACAATTCCCGGCATAAGAGGCAATAATTGCGGAACAGCAATTCCTAAAGCAACAACAACAAGCTGCTTTCCATCACCTATTCTAGCTCCAGTTTGGGTTTGCGTAGTTAAAGTACTGTTATCTTTGCGAGATATAGATTCTTCAATTTGATAGCCTCCAAGTACTCCATGGTTCGTATCTAAATTTATAATTGATACCATTTCCCATACCAAAGCCACCATTGTCGTTTTCAAATCGCTTCATATTACTGTAGTCTATCCCATCCAGTCCTGTGATGTCTCTGGCTTCCCCATTGTAGGCAAATGGATTTCCTGTCTCGTCTGTGCTAGACTTGCTTGCTCCGTAGAGTTGGTACTGGCTGGACGCAACTGCTACTCCGTCCTTGGTCAAGCCTGTGACGGAGCCTGCTTGGTTGGTCAGGTAGTGATAGGTATCCCCCGTCTCATGGTTGAGATAAGACGTCCTGCCCTGTCCGTAGGTATAGGTCTCTCTGGCTTTTAACTCCCGGTCATAGGTCTGAAGAACTTCGGTATGCTTGCGATTGATGTCATTAACATAGTTACGCTCTTCGTAGTAGTTAAAGCTATCCTCTCGTGTGGTGTAAGGAATCAGGACATCTTTCACTTGGAGATAAAACTCCATAGGTAGGCGGAAATCTAGGAAAGAGAGGACGGAAAACGATACATTATCGCCAGCGTTTTCAAAGTCCTCGATATCTAGCTCAATCGCCAACAACACCACGGGACATATAATTCTCTTCAAGACATTATACCGTATTAGATATTAAACTAAAATATACTCAATATCATTGATACTTACTCTACCTGCTTCTAATATCAACAACTGTTCCCAAATCTCAATAAATATATTTCCTCCACCAGAATATTCGTTTACCCAATCTATCGAGTCCGAAATCAGTTTAATATTCACATCGTTACACAATAAGCCTATATCAGAAGTCTCTAAAGCTTTATAATGCGCAGGAGGAATAATTCTCTTTCTACTATCAGATTGATCATGTACGAAATAAAATGTTGAAATATCCTTAAATATAGCTTTTTGAAGACCAAACATATCATTAGTTACTTCTAAAATAAATTCATTGTGTAAAAAATCTAAATGATAGTAATTGATTGTACTCATTTCAAATAATCGGAATATATTATCCATTAATTACCTCCCTGCCCAAAAATTATCAATAATATTTTTGATATTTTCTACACTATATCCCAGAAAAAATGTTGCTCTGGAATTAAAACTTTCGAAACTTTAATATCCTGACAAACAATATCAATAGACATATTGGCTAGAACAATCTTACTATTATAGAAATTATCTTCCATACTTAATACTTGAATATCCTGACCCGAATAAGCTAAAAGCTGACCTCCCCTCAAAGTTTTTACGTCTTCTTTTCTCCATAATTTTTTTCCCCCTTGAGATTCCGTCATCCAACCAGCATCTGTTTCATAACTAACTTTAGAACATCGTAAGAAACTAATTCTCCAACAAAATTTTTCTGCATCTTCTAATTCATAGCTTGCTATAAATAAACTTGCCTCATCTCCTAAATACTTTATTTCAAAATCTAAAATTTGGGCATCCCAATAGTCAGTCTGTTCGATTGCTTTTATTATTTGTGTATCCTTCATTTTAATTTCCTCTATTATCCCATGGAATGTGTCCTTTTGGAGATCTAACATCTACACTATTTCCATCTAAATCTAGCAAATTTTTATTTTTATCATAAATATACTTATGAGGATATGTAGTTGCTTTATCTGGCGGATTCAATCGTATCCTCATATTGCCTAAATCATCCTTAATATGCACAAACCCATTATGTTCGTAAATACTCCCCCTTATCTGTTGGTACTGCTTTTCGAATATCATCGATCGACATAGCTTGGATATCTCTAGGAGATAATTTATCAAGTCCTATTATCCCCTACAGACCTAGCGTTTTCAAAGTCCTCGATAACTAGCTCAAACGCCAACAGCACCACGGAAGCCTTTTAGAAATCAACTAAGTGTCTCTCTGAACTCCCATAACCTATTCCTCTTTTGCTTCTTATTCTGATACTACTTCAAAGCAAAAATAACCATATGGCATTGATTCTATATCTAGCTCACAATAGAAATTATATAACCATTTCATCATCTGTGGAATCCCCCTATCCATTAAGAAAGACATATAGGAATGGATAGCTTGCTGAAACCTTATAATGTCTGATTTCTCTACTAGAAAATGACTAGCTTTCATATCTTCAAAAGTGATATATTGGTTCAATAATTTATAATCAGAGTCTGGTTTCAGCCAAAACATCTGTTCTCTTGCAAAATTCTCTCGTTCTTCTGACGTCACACTATCACGACACTCTATATAAAAATGTCCCATATCAAACTCTTCTTGAAAATTTAATTTTTCATTGATATAAAATGGAGTGATATAAATATACTTAGTTGTTTTATTTGTTTTTATAATTTCTTCAAAAAGATGAAGTAAGTTAGTTAAAGTAAGATTTCTTGTATACATTGAGTTGTAATAAGTTGTGTGCAAATATACAAGCTCATTAATAGTTCCGCTTGGTTTTTCAATCATAAAATTTTTAAGGCCCTTTCCAGTCCAAATCAGATAATTTTGAAATTTGAATAACTTTTCCATTGCTATCATCAATTGCTACATAGTAGATATCATCTATATAATAATTCGTCACACTACTATTTGTGTAAGAATTATAGCTTTTTGTTGTTTTTACAGGATTATTAATCGTATCGGCTATCATTTGATTACTCCAGCCACGCTTGGACACCTGATTCCCATATCCTGGTTTTGAAAATTTATCGCTATAAACAATATCGTCCGCAGTATAGTCATTAAGTTTTAAAATAGTAGCGCAATGATTCATTTATAGATTTGAATCGTGGTAATAATTCTAT
>NZ_JBUEQR010000007.1:0-4678 GCF_054968985.1 Streptococcus sp. 1F3
TGCTTGAACATGAGCAATTACTCGTTTTCTAAAATCTAAATCATATGCCATAACACTATTCTAACATAATTTATTTATAAACTAAAGTACTATATCCTCTGGGATATGAAGCCCTTCCACTTTATAGCGTTTGGTTTCATTCCACTCTGGCATGATATGCATCAATGTCTCTCTTAGGTTTTTATTCATGATTTGAACAATACCTTTCTGATCGCTCGCTGGCTTAGAGAACTTGAATGAACCACGAGTTTTAGCACGATAAACTTGTAGCCCCATCACTTGTGTATCCTTATTAAAAGCAATCAACACATGACCAGGATAATCTAATTCTTGGACAATCCCCTTACTGAAGGTAATAAAATTCTTATTGATGGTCATGGTGTGCTCAAATGAAGTACGTTCAACTGTTACTACTTCTAGGTTAAAATCTTTAAAACGCATATTAGCTCCTCTTTCTTATTTGAATATTTCATAAATGTCTTTTGACTTCCAACTTGGATCAAGCACAATAAAATCCCTCAACATACCAGACTTGATTTTCTTGATGTAGAGTTTAGGTGCATTTACTTTAGTTGTAGATTTCATTTTTCTTCTTGGCTGTTTAAGTAATTGTTGGACTAACTCCCATCTGGAACCTGGTATGATTGAGGGAATTCCATTTTTAAGACGGTATTTGGGTTTCTCACCATTGTTCTTGCGAGACTTATGACTGAAGCAATCGACAGTGAAGGTCTTCTGCATTATTATTTCACCTTTATACTTCTCGTTTTTAAGTATATTGTAGATGGCTAGGTTAGACCAAGTATCCAGCCCAGTAACTGTAGGTATTTTATTTTTCATCAATGATGCGGCAAACTCTCGTGCAGACATGCCATCAATATAAGAGTCATAAATAAACTTAACTATTTTAGCTTCTGAATCATCAATGACAATTCGGCCATACTAGTCTTTGGTATAACCCAATAAGTTGTGAGTAGGAATGATTGGGATACCACGCTTGAACCTTTCAATAACTGACCATGTTATTGACGCACTCTTTTGCTCGCTCTCTCCTTGAGCTACAATAGACATAACACCAAGGATAAACTCGCTATTTGTATCCAATTTATTGAGGTTGATATCTTCTATATAGATTCCCACAGGATTAGGTAATGCCTTCAGCTCACGATAAATACCTATGAAGTCAAGTTGATTACGAGCAAACCGACTGACACTCTTGACGATTATCAAGTCAATTTTCCCAGCTCGGCAATCCTCAAGCATCTGTTGAAATTGCTCACGCCTTTTGATAGTTGTTCCAGAAGCCCCTTGGTCAGCATATATTCCTGCTAGTTCCCATTCTGGGTTGTTATTGATTTTCTCCATGTAGGTTTTCTTTTGGAGTTCAAAACTCCCAGACTGAGACTCATCAAAGGTACTGACACGACAATATGCTGCCACGCGCAATGTTTTTGTCCTAACATCAGTAAATTCACTCTTAGCAGGAATAACCTCTACCACTCGTTCATTCTCGAAAGCTTCACGTATACGTTCTTGTTGACGAGTTGTCTTTCTAGTATTCCTTCTTACCATAGTAGTTAACCTCCTTTCTAGAAATCTACATCTACAATTATACCGAGCAGATGTAGAATGCTGAAATGTAGACTATTGTGGAAGACAAAATTTAGGCTGGGGCAAAAGCCCACCCCTAAATATAAAAAGCGAACAAAATTAGGTTTCTGACAATCAGAACTCTATATTGTTCGTTTTTTATATCAAATTTTATCAATTTTAAGAGTGGATAATATAGGATTTCAAAAATATAAATCTTTTTTCTTAGACTAGCAGAGGATTTCGAGATATTATTCTAGTGTGTTCTCACATAGTGCTCCGCCCACTTTTTGTTAATAATAAAACCATGTGAGTCAAATAATGAAAACTCATTCGCCAAATCATCATAGAGTTCTTTTGAGAAATCCAATGAAGCTACTACGTCATTTTTGTTCATAAACATGAACTGATAATTATTAGGTCCAACTTTTGTAAATACGACTTGATCATAAGTGAATTGAATATCAGAATCCTCATCTGGTGATTCGATAAATTTCATCAATTCGACAGCTCTATCATCAAGACATTCTTCTAAAATCTGTACTTTTTCAACGAATGCCTCAAGGTTAGTCACTAGACGAACCTTAATACCATCCATATCTGAAAGCTCTGAATCAATAAACTGATTTCCGTAAATCGAATAATGCCCCTTCCTAGTTGGATAATATTTGATAATAATGTTCTTAGTGGGATTCATGTAGAACAATGGATAGTCCACCAACGTCTGGTGTTTACAATTCAAACAAGTATATTTGAAGAGTTCCATATCAACAATCTTTTGGAGGAGTTCAATATTTTGTTGGGCATTAATAATACTAAAGAATCTCGCGTTGTAAAATGAAGTGCAACCAAAAAGACAGGTTCGTCTGATATACTAGAATTCCCCAACTCAGTATAGAAAGCAGATGAATATGTCCACTAATCATTGTACCAAAAAATCAACCTATTCACACCTTTCAGCCTCTGAACGCGGAGCAATTAGTACCTATCTCAAGATGGGAAAGAAACCAGCTGAGATGGCACGTCTGATTGGTCGTCATCGCTCAACCATCAGTCGTGAACTGAAGCGAGGAAAGGTGACACAAGTTCAAAATAAAAATGGGAAACTGACCTATTATACGACTTATTTCGCAGACAGTGCTCAACGTGTTTATGAGACCAACCATCGCAAAAGTGTCTATCACAAGCTAAACGACTGTTCTAAGTTCTTCTTCAAGGAACTTGAGAAAGCCCTGAAAACGAAACCTCGCTGCCACAGTGTCGATAGCTTTGTGCAGACTTACCGAGAAAAACATCCATTGGAAGTCATCCCTTCAACCAAGACAGTGTATCGGTACATCAAAGACGGACTATTGAGGGTTAAACCGATTGATTTACCTAAGATGGTAAGTCTCCGAAAACGCTCTAAAGCAAGTTCTACGACCGCAAAGAAGATTCTAGGCAAGTCCATTGAAGAACGTCCAGAAACCGTTACGAATTGTTCTGAGTTTGGGCATTGGGAAATTGATTTAATTCTCGGGAAAAAGACCAGAGGTGAGGCTGTTGTCATGACTTTGGTAGAGCGTCAGACGCGATTTGCCATCGCCTTAAAACTGGCGAATAAACAGGCTGAAACAATCAACAAGGCTGTTAAGAACTTACTGTCTCAGTATCCTATTGGCTCTATTACGTCAGACAATGGCTCAGAGTTCAGTAGCTTATCAACTCTAAAAAATGGTGACGTCTATTTTGCTCATCCTTATTCTTCTCATAAAAGAGGAACGAATGAACATTTTAATGGTCTCTTGAGAGAGTTTCTTCCAAAAGGTGTCTCCCTTAACCCACTAACGACAGAAGAACTCAATCGCTACGTCTCTGCTATCAATAATAGACCTAGACGAATTCTCAAGTATAAAACCGCACATTTTTTGTTTGAGCTAGCCCAAACAGCTTGAACACAGGTTTTCTAGTCTACTATCGAACCTGTTGCACTTGACTTGACAAGTGGGGAATACTAAAGAATTTAAAGGCAGTGCTGTGATTACATTGTGGGCATGAGATAAATTCCGTTTTAAAGTGCGTCATAGTGGTTTGTGCTCCTAAATATTTTATTGAACTAGATGTCCTTATCTATTTATTCGCAGTTTGAAATGAAAGGTTTTAAAAAATAGAAAAAATTTTTACCCGATAACAGCTTACACCAAAATACTATGTCTTTATCAGATACATAGCATTTTCGTTTAGTCCACATCAAAAACTCAATTAAAGTTCGTTATAAAATCTAGGTAACTGCATCTGTGCTGACAGAGGTTTCCAACCTACAGACTTTTCAGATAAATAATACCAAACTAAGTGGTCCGAATCATCTAGGCTTTCTTCTAATTCCTGAAAGAAACACCCCCAATCATAAAGATTATCACCTAGAAGAGCTATCCGTTCCTGAAAACAATCATTCCAGTTAAATTTTGAAACATATACACTATTTTCTTCCATGGCATACCACTCTATGCTATTGTCCAAAGTAATTGCTGCTTTGATTGCAGCAATTGGATACTCTCTCTTTGTAGCAAACTTAACTACAAACAAGCCATCTTCACGCTCCTGGTAAGTGAACCCATACCCATAATAGATGTATTCGCCAAATTTTTCACGATATTCTGCAATAGTATCTACTCCAACTATCTTGTTAAAGCTGATGTAGGGTGGTTCTACTCTCTCATTTATTCTTATAGGTCGATAGTCAATGAGATACTCCTCAAGAAAATCTTTGGAACAAATAACTTGATTGTATACATAATTCGCCATTACAACTACCCTCATCTCAATATATAAAACTAGACAAATCATACCATGCTGTGTCTAATTCATTATCGATTTTATCCAACCAAATTATAACACTAAGGCGAATAATTCTAAAACAAAAATTGTATCAATTTCGGCACTCATACTTCCATCGACCATCTTGGTGATATCAGAAAATCAAAAAAGAGGTGTAAGGCCGTTGTTGCGCTCTTGAAAACGTTCATGATTGTAAAAATAGATGTAGTCATCAATATCCGTGACTAACTCCTCAAAGGTCTTGTACTTCTTCAAGTCGTAACACTCGGTC
>NZ_JBUEQR010000008.1:0-39148 GCF_054968985.1 Streptococcus sp. 1F3
CGCAACAACGGCCTTGCACCTCTTGAAATGAGGAACAAGGCCGTCGCTTAAATCTTTTATTATTTCATTGTCCACTTGACAGGGAGCAGTTCAAACGACTGGGAGTTTGTTTGTTCTATTCTCGCTTTTCAATGCTTTGTCTTCATTATTTCAAAAACAAGATACTCAAAAGCGCTAAAATGGCAGGTCCACCCTGCTTCAAGAGAATAGCCCTGTTGGATGTAGCTGCTCCATAAACCGCTGCCCCAATAACATACAAAACAAAAATGGTCACGATTTCTAGACTATGGGAAACGAAAATGCCGTAGAGGAGAAAGACTGCCAACAAGCCATTGTAAATCCCTTGGTTTTTAAACAGAGTGTGGACGGATGGACGTGCTAATTCTTCCTTACTCATATTAAAGGTCTGGCTGGTCTTATCCGATGCTGTCGCAATCGTCTCAAGATAGAAAATATAGAGATGCTCAAGAGCAACAATCGTAGCTAAAATGGTCGTAATAAGTGACATCATTATTCCTTCTTTCTAATCCTTGTCAATAGCAATTCCCTCTAAGCCCCTAACCAACTTATCTAGCAACTTCTCTAGGAGCTTACTTTCTTCAGCCGACAAGATACTCTCCATTTGCTCTTTCACAGCTTCATGATGAGACGGAGAAGCAAGCTCAAGCTGTTCTTTGGCAAACTCGGTCAAGTCTACTATAATCTCCCGCTGATTTTCTGGATTCCGGCTCCTTGTGACATAGCCTTTTTCCTCTAAAACCTTAAAATGACGGGTCAGAGCAGCCGGGTCAATTTGCAAGACTTCCTGTAGTCTAATCTGATTACAAGGAGCAAGCTCAAGTAAAAACTGCAGGAGTTCATAGCGCGTCAGACTAATCCCCAAGCCTTTTTCAAATAACTGGGTGATGGTTTGATCGGTTACATGAAGTTGGTACAGTAGGTGGTTTATTGCAGTCATGACATTCCCTTTTTATAATTGATTTATCAACAGTTGATAAATCAATTATAAAGCTATCAAAAGAAAAAATCAAGCCCTTTGCTTGAAATTTTCAAATCTTTTTCAACAAATAGCCTATCATTTCCTACCCTCTGACGAGCGGTTAGCATAATAGGTCCAATCCAAGCCACGCGATCTGCACCAGGCTTCTACACTAGGTGCTAGCACGAGGTCTGTCTGGCGTAAGGAAGCTAGATCTGGGGCACCTAACAAGGTCATAATTGCAGCAATACTCTCACAAAAAGTCTGCACTTCTTCAATCACCTGCTCTACAGAGCGCCTATCTTTCACCAATTGTAAAAAGCGGTTGGATAGGCCCACTGTTTCTGCACCTAAGGCAAGTAGTTTAACAATATCTAACGGATTTTTTACACCACCTGAAGCGATTAGTTGGGGGCGACTAGTAGCAGGCAAGCTCATGGCTTCAACCATGGAAATAACCGTTGATTGCCCCCAACCATATAGATAGTCATAAGTCTGTTTTGTCCGACGGGCATTTTCAATTTTTACAAAATCTGTGCCACCCACTCCAGAAATATCTACCGTCTTCACACCAATAGAAGCTAGCTGAGCAACTGTTTCACGGCTCATTCCAAAACCGACTTCTTTGACAATAACTGGTACCTCAAGAGCAAGAACCACCTCTTCAATCCTTTTTAACCACATGGAAAAATCACGATCCCCCTCTGGCATGACGATTTCTTGAGGGGCATTGAGATGAATCTGTAAGGCGTCTGCCTCTAGTAAATCAATGGCTCTTTTGGCATTTTCAACATCGTGATGGGCTCCTA
Source organism: Streptococcus sp. 1F3 (assembly GCF_054968985.1). Lineage (NCBI taxonomy): Bacteria > Bacillati > Bacillota > Bacilli > Lactobacillales > Streptococcaceae > Streptococcus > Streptococcus sp. 1F3. The sequence continues at coordinate 1,789 of NZ_JBUEQR010000008.1, forward strand.
GATTAGCAAAAATAATCCCTTGCGGATTTTCCTTACGCATCACTGAAAAAGTACGCGCAACACTTGGATCTTTAAGAGCTGCACTAACCGAACCCGTTGCCAAAGGGATCTTGGTTTCCCGCCCTAGAATCCCCAATAATTGATTGATTTCCCCAGTCTTTTCACTGCCTCCTGTCATAGCATTGACAAAAAAGGGCATCTCTAGCTCCAGACCAGCTACTGACGCTTGTAAGCTGACATCCGCCACCTTTATTTCTGGTAGAGAATGATGAACAAAACGGGTCTGCTCAATATCACTTACTGCTTGCATCGTAAATTGCTGATTCGCTAAGGCTACATGCTGATCTTTACGATTTGGTCCAACACCTTTATGCTCCAACATGATTTCTCCTATTCTTGATAAGTGTGTGCGATTGAAAGGGGCAAAGGAGTAATTCCTACTGCTTTCCAAGCCTTCGCAATCCTTTCTTTTTGTGCAGGGGAATCCACCAAACAAATCCCACAATCACCACCACCAGCACCGGAAGATTTGGCAACTGCTCCCTCTTTTACTGCCACCTGACAGAGGCGGGATAACTGAGGAGTTTCAATCATTAGTCCCATACCAGCTGAAAAGTCTTGTAGCTGCTTTCGATTGAGCGCAATCGCTTCTCTGACTGCCAGCCTATCATTTTCTTGACAAGCACAAATGAGCCTTTCTACACAGGATCGATTAGCCTGTAAAAATTGACGGTAAATGGCTTCTTTTCTTTCTTGATTGAGCTGTCCCTGCATATTTGCCACCAATTGATCAGTGGAAGCAGCTGCGCCTGTCCAACCAACCAACAAGTCCAAGCCCTCTGGCAAATCTAACCTTTGAATCGATAAATCTTTCCAGTCTTGCGCTACCCATTCAAGGATTGGCAACCGATCCATTGCTTCCTTCAGCCAATGTCTGTCAACAGAATGGTAAGCGACCAAGCCTCCAAAGCTAGAGGCTGCCAGATCCCCAAAGGAACCTGACATCCCAAGTCTTAACTGGGCAAGTACCGCTAACTTGTACACCAAGAGCGGCACAGTCTTTTGATGATAGTAGGATAGTAAAACCTTGACTACAGCAACTGTTACAGCACCAGAAGAGCCAAGCCCATACTTGATCCCAGATTGCTCATCATCCAAATCCGAGCGAATGTCTAGGCGATACAGGGAATCTACCACTACTCCCAAGGCACGAACATAATCCTCAACCACCTGCATGCTACTGACAATCAACTGATAAGGGTGAGGAGAAGCAGTAGCAATCTCCCTGCCTCTGCGCAACCATGCTACTTCAAGATCAGGTTGCTGGGTGGAGTAGATACTTCCGGTATCCGCCTGCCTTATCTGCGCAAATAGGTACTGATTAACCGCTGCAATAAGCGCTGGATAACCCGCTTCAACGACTGCGTATTCTCCTGCTAGATACAATTTTCCCGATGCACTCGCCTCAATCATGAGCTCCCCCTCTAGAAAAAGCTACTTGGGATTCCTGCCAGTCTGTGTCTGATAAGAGATAGGCACCAGGTCCTGGGAGACTGGTCAAGACTTGCTCTGCTGGCAAATGCTCTTTCAAGGCTAGAGCCAAACGCTCCATATCACTGGCACGGCAAAGAACCTTGACATTGGGACCCGCATCCATCGTCATATAAGCCGATACACCCAAGTCGTCCCTCACTTGACGAACGGCTTCTTGGGCTTTCATGGTAGCTGCTGTCCAATAGGTAAAGGGAGGGTTGGCAGACAAGGTCGTCGCATGCATCTTCATTCCATTATGCTCTGTAATTTGCCCAAGCCTTTCAAAATCATGTTGGGCAATAGCAGCCTTGATGTCTTGTAAATCCTGAGCAGCTGTTTCCACCCACAGCGGATAAAAAGGAGAAGTCTGCACGGTATGCTCCATCCCTACACGGCTAGCAATCTTTTTCTTCCCTGTATCCACTGCTAGGATAATCATCCCGATATCCCAAGCCGCAGCCTCAACCGGGTGTGCCATAGAATCTGCTGAAGTCGTCCCCATATCCCATTCTACAAAACCACCAAACAAACTCCGGGTACTAGAGCCTGAACCACGACGGGCAAATGTTGATAATTGCTGACGCGACATCTCCAAACCCAAGGCAGTTGAAGTCGCTAAAGCTAGAGCCGCAAAGGCTGAGGCTGAACTGGCTAGACCTGCTGCTGTCGGTACAAAGTTAAAACTCTCCACACAGGCAAATCGGTTCTCACCCGTATATGTGCGAAATAAGTCTAAGAATTGCGAAATGTTCTCCCTTTCTTTTTGGGACTGTTTTTCCTTGTTCAAGTAAAACATATCCGCTGATAAGGTATCGTCAAAGACAACCTTTGTATCTGTATAAAAGGCAGCCAAGGTCAAAGACAAACTTGAATTCATCGGTAAAAACAAGTCCCTATCTCGTTTACCCCAATATTTTATCAAAGCAATATTGGTATGGGCTCGTGCAATTCCCACATTCTTACTCATATCGTTCTCCTAGGTATTGTATCCATGTTTGGCTAGCACCTGTTTCTGCTAAGGATTGGGCAATGTTTGTAGCCTCTTCCTTGGTTTTCGCAAGAGCAATCATACAGCCCCCTCGCCCCCCTCCAGTTAACTTTGCCCCCAAGGCACCTGCCTTGCGTGCGACCACAACCAGCCTGTCCAAACTCTCATCTGACACCGTCAAATCTTGCAAATAGGACTGGGCTTGATCCATAACCTGCCCTAGCAATTCAGCCTGATTATGGGCCAGATAATCCCTTGCCTGATAGGTCAAGTCTCCGAGAGCTTGTATCCAGCTTTCGACCTCACTACGACGTCTGCAAAGAAGCGCCACATCCGTGATGGCTTCCAAGGTATTTCCCGTTTTTCCCGTATCTGCGACAACCAAGTAAGCATCTAGAGATAGTGCTAAGGGGGCAATCGGTTGATTCTTGATGAAAAAGACGGGAGAGGTCCCTGTTATAGTCGTTGCGTCAATTCCTGATGGATTCCCATGGGCAATCTTTTCAGATGATTGGACAATGTCCCACAATTCTTCATTCGATAAAGGTTTCCCATAGAAAGAAAATAAGGCTCTTGCTACTGCTGCAGCTACTGCTGCGCTTGACCCCATTCCCCGTTCTGCAGGAATAGTAGAGCTAATTTCAATATGAATGGCTGGGTCTGTCGGTGCTCCAATCCGATAGAGGGAAAAACGAATGGCATGCTTCAAACTTTCCCAAATTTTAGGCATTTCATGAACCAAGCCCTTGTAAAAATCACAACTGACTGAAAGTGCCTGTCCCTCTTGGCTAACCTCTGCTATGATTTGGACAGCAGAAAAAGGCATCGCTATGGCTGGCTGACCATAGACCACAGCATGCTCTCCCATCAAAATAATCTTTCCTGTTGATCTTCCTATTGCAACCATGATTTCTCCTTACGCATGTTATATTATACCATGTTTCCAGAAAAAGCTCGTACTATTTTACACTTCTCCTGTCACCTAGTCGCTCAACCGTCGTAGCAAAAATTTGTCTTTCAATTCTAAAATCGCTACAATAAGAGTATTAGACCTGTACTCACACCGAACTATTTTTCCTTCAGCAAACCCATTTTTTAAGAATTCCAAGGGTCTGTTGAAACAAGAAAAGACAAAAAGAATGAACCGATTGAGCTAGAATACAGGTTATTAGATACGACGAGGAATCAAGCTATGACGATCAATCATTTACTGCAACAGGCACCCAAAACTCTTCCCATTCTCCAAGCTACTTTTGGACTAGAACGTGAATCACTGCGCATCAATACGAAACATCAGATTGCACAGACACCACATCCAGAAAAACTGGGTTCTCGCAATTTCCATCCCTATATCCAAACGGACTACAGCGAAGCACAATTGGAACTCATCACCCCTATCAGTCCTTCGACAAGTGAAGCTAGACGGGTACTTGGAGCCATTACCGAAGTTGCCTACCGTTCGATGGATAAAGACGAGTACCTCTGGCCCCTCTCCATGCCTCCCTATGCAAGTGAAGAGGACATTCGCATTGCGCAACTAGAGGACACCTACGAATACCAGTATCGAAAAGGATTGGGGAAACGCTATGGAAAACTACTCCAAGCGATGTCAGGGGTCCACTATAACATGGAGCTAGGTCCAGACCTGATGAAAGCCCTGCTTAAAACCAGCAAATATGATTCGCAGTTAGACTTTACCAACGCTCTTTACCTTAAGCTAGCCCAACAATTCCTGCGCTACCGTTGGTTTTTGACCTATCTATATGGTGCTAGTCCCATTGCTGAAAAGGGCTTCTTAAAGAAAGAGCTGAACCACCCTGTACGCTCTCTTCGCAATAGTCCCTACGGCTACGTCAACGCTGATGACATCCAGGTTTCCTTTGCCGACTTAAAAAGCTATGTTAGCGATATCGAGCATTATGTCACAACCGGTCAGCTATCGGCTGAAAAAGAGTTTTATTCGGCTGTGCGTTTGCGTGGTCACAAGCACAATCGAGATTATCTGACGAAAGGGATTCGCTATTTAGAATTTCGCTGTTTTGATCTCAATCCCTTTGATTTTCTAGCGATTAGCCAAGAGACCTTGGATACTGTTCATCTCTTTATCCTTGCCCTCCTTTGGATCGATAGCCCGGAAAAGGTCGATGAAACCTTGAAAGCAGCAACCGAACTCAACAACCAGATCGCCCTTGCCCACCCGCTCACTCCCCTCCCTAAAGAGGCTGATCCGCAAGGCATTCTTGAGGCTATGAGTGCTGTTGTATCCCACTTCCAATTGGACAAGAAATACCAAGATTTAATAGAAAAAGCCAAGCAACAAGTTGTCCAGCCTGAGTTGACCTTGTCAGGACAACTGATGCTACATCTAAAAGAACAGTCCCTACAAGCATTTGGTCACAAGCAAGGGCAGAGCTTCCACCAGCATGCTTGGACCGCCCCTTATGCCCTCAAGGGCTACCAACAGATGGAACTTTCTACCCAGATGCTCATGTTTGATGCCCTGCAAAAGGGAATCAATCTAGAGATTCTTGATGAAGATGATCAGTTTCTCAAGCTCTGGCATCAAGATCATGTCGAGTATGTCAAAAATGGGAATATGACTTCCAAAGACAATTATGTCGTCCCCCTTGCCATGGCAAACAAAACAGTCACGAAAAAAATTCTTGCCGCGGCAGGATTTCCTGTTCCAGCAGGGGCAGCATTTTCAAATAAGGCAGAAGCCTTACGCTACTACAGCCGAATTGAAAAAAAGGGCATCGTTGTCAAACCAAAGTCAACCAACTTTGGTCTAGGCATTTCCATTTTCCAAGATGGTGCCAACCTGAAAGACTATGAAAAAGCCCTCAACATCGCCTTTGCAGAGGACAGTCAAGTCTTGGTTGAAGAGTTTATCGCAGGTACGGAATACCGCTTCTTTATCCTCAATGGAAAGTGTGAGGCCGTATTGTTACGGGTCGCTGCCAATGTAGTCGGAGATGGGAGACATACCATTAGGGAATTGGTCGACCTCAAAAATCAAGATCCCTTACGGGGACGAGACCACCGCTCACCACTTGAAATCATCAACCTAGGTGATATTGAAATGCTGATGCTTGATCAGCAAGGCTACAGTCCAGAAACCCTTTTAGAAGCCGGGCAAAAAGCAGAACTACGAGGCAACTCCAATATCTCAACAGGTGGCGATTCCATCGATGTAACAGAGCAAATGGACGCTAGCTATAAACAACTGGCTGCCGAGATGGCAACTGCGATGGGTGCCTGGGTCTGTGGGGTCGATTTGATTATTCCAGATCCGACACTCCCCTCTACCAAGGACAAACCCAACTGTACCTGTATCGAGCTCAATTTCAACCCATCTATGTACATGCATACCTACTGCTATCAAGGACCTGGTCAGGCATTGACTCCAAAAATCATTGCACAACTCTTCCCAGAAGTCAGCGATGAAGATCTAGCCACCGACAGTCTACTGTAGCAGATTAAGGATACAACTATGTGGATAAAAAGAGTAGTCGCCCTTTGAAAGAGCGACTACTCAACATGATGGCGATAACGTGAGGCAAGTATTGTCTTATACTCCATAAAAATCAAAAGGATACTAGGAAACGAAGCCGAAGGTAGAACTAGCGTTCACCAAGGCAAGTTGACAAAGTATCCTTTTGATGTTTAAAGAGTATTAGATAGCCTGTAGCCAAACCCAGGCTACTAGCATTTTCCCCCTATTGTGCTATAATAATTCTTATGGATAAAATGATTAAAACAATTTCAGAAAATGGGCACTTCCGTGCCTTTGTAATCGATAGCACAGAAACGGTTCGGACTGCTCAGGAAATGCATGATACGATGGCCTCATCAACCGTCGCCTTGGGAAGAACCCTGATTGCCAACCAGATGCTTGCTGCAAATGAAAAAGGGGATACCAAGATCACCCTCAAAATCCTCGGCAATAGCTCTATCGGTGCCATTATTAGTGTGGCAAATACCAAGGGGCAGGTCAAGGGCTATATTCAAAACCCAGATATTGATTTGAAAAAAACAGCGACTGGTGAGGTCATTGTAGGGCCTCTGGTCGGTCAAGGTCAATTTTTGGTCATTACCGACTACGGTGTCGGACACCCCTATCATTCCATGACCCCCTTGATTTCCGGAGAAATCGGAGAAGATTTTGCCTACTTCTTAACCGAAAGCCAACAGACCCCGTCAGCCGTTGGGCTGAATGTCTTATTGGACGAAGAAGATAGGGTCAAGGTGGCAGGTGGTTTTCTCCTCCAAGCCTTACCAGGAGCTACAGAGGCTGAAATCGCAGAATTTGAAAAACGGATTCAAACCATGCCTCCTATCTCACAACTACTCGCGTCAAGCAACCATATCGAAGCGCTGTTGGAAGCGATCTATGGTGAACAAAGTTTCAAACGTTTAGCAGAGGACGCCCTTAGCTTTTCCTGCGATTGCTCAAAAGAACGCTTCTTAGACGCTCTTGCTAGCCTGCCCAAAAGTGATTTAAACGAAATGAAAGAAGAAGATAAGGGAGCTGCTATCACCTGTCAATTCTGCCAAACCCATTATCTATTTGACCAACATGACTTGGAGGAACTTATCGATGGCTCATCTCAATACCCCCTTTAAGATTGGAAATATCGAAATCCCCAATCGGACAGTCCTAGCTCCCATGGCTGGAGTGACCAACTCTGCCTTTCGTACCATTGCAAAAGAAATGGGTGCAGGGCTTGTGGTGATGGAAATGATTTCAGAAAAAGGCTTGCTTTATAACAACGCCAAAACCCTACACATGTTGCACATTGAAGAAAACGAAGCCCCGGTGTCCATTCAACTCTTCGGTGGAGATGCGGACGGACTATCCCGTGCCGCAGAATTTATCCAAAAAAATACCAAGGCAAATATCGTAGATATCAACATGGGCTGCCCTGTCAACAAGGTCATCAAGAATGAAGCCGGCGCCAAGTGGCTTAAAGATCCAGATAAGATCTATCATATCATTAAGCAGGTAAGTTCTGTCCTAGATATTCCTTTAACCGTCAAAATGCGGACAGGCTGGGCAGACCCTCGTCTAGCTGTCGAAAATGCCCTTGCCGCAGAAAGTGCTGGAGTAGCAGCCCTTGCCATGCACGGTCGGACGCGGGAGCAAATGTATACGGGAACGGTTGACCTTGACACCCTTACCAAGGTCGCCCAAGCCCTAACCAAGATTCCCTTTATCGCAAACGGAGACATTCGCACCGTTCAAGACGCTCGCCAACGCATCGAAGAAGTTGGTGCAGATGCGGTCATGGTGGGGCGGACTGCCATGGGAAACCCCTATATTTTCGAGCAGATCAACCACTATCTCGAGACAGGCGAGATCCTACCCGACCTGAGCTTCCATGATAAGCTCAATATCGCCTTTGAACATCTCACACGCCTGGTTCATCTCAAGGGCGAAAGCATTGCTGTACGTGAATTTCGAGGACTTGCTCCCCATTATCTACGGGGAACGGCTGGTGCTGCGAAAATCCGTGGCGCAGTAGCTCGTGCCGAATCAGTAGAAGAAGTTGAGACACTCTTTCATCAAGCCCGTGAAGCCCATAAGAAATAAGAAGCTGGAATCTCCCAGCTTCTTATCATAACCCTTTGAACGTCATACAAAAAATAGCCCTCCTTGCTCATACTCCATCGTGTAAGCCAGCGGACTGTTTAACACTAAAAATAGCTAAACTTCTCCTTACTTTTTCAAGATACAAGAATCTCTTGACTTTTCTATATAAGCTATTTTATACTATTATCAATAAAACGCTTTCTTTTATACAGAAGTGATATCGTATCATGACAATAGAGGGAGTTAAGAAGAAGTAAAAAATGACAAAAAACCTTAAATCATCCGCTTTTCTAGGAATACTAGCTCCGTCACCATCTTTTATTAGCAACATTTACTGGAAAGCCGATGCAATAAAAATTAATGTTGGAACTGCGGGGTTCATCAAATGTTAAAATACTACTATGCTATCAAGAATAGTCCCTTCGACCTTTATTTTATCCTTGTCATCGTGTTTATCTGGTCTATGATTGCTTGGTTTCCAGCCAATATCCAATTTCCTTTTGGAAGTAGTCTTATATCTGTTCCTCATTTTATCTTTCTCTATTTTCTGCCAGCTAGCGGTTGGCTAGCTATCTTAGCTTCACTTCTATTTAAAAAAGTCAAGTTATTCATCTTTGGTCTCCTCTGCTTACAGCCAATTCCTGTGACACTAGCTCTCTCCTACTTCATTTTCGGGATATTTGGGCTAGACGCTCGATAAGGTATCCTAACCACTATATAGTTATTTCGTTTCCTTTTCGTACTAGGAAACGAGCTGCAGGCTGCTTCAACAGTCTAATGACTGTTGAAGGTTGGAAATCATACTGACGATAGTCAGTAACAATCGTAGAGTAGGGCAAAGCCAGTTCCAATCATCTAGAAGATGATTGGAACTGGGAAATAAGGAAACGAAGTTTCCACAATGCTTGAAGTAATAAAAGGTAAATGAAATGAGTATAAAAGTCGTATCAACCCTAGAATGGTCCGTTGATACGACTTTTTTTACGATGTATCTAAGAGCTTGGAATAGTCCTCACCAAACAGCGAACGACTGCTCCTGAAAGACTATGGTAAAAGAGGCTAACCTAGCGCTGAATATCAAAGTTCAATTTTCCAGCTTTTACCCCAATTTTCAGGCTATCTCCTACCTGCAATTCCCCTCGAAGGAGCATTTCTGCTAGAGGGTCTTCCACTTTTGTTTGGAGCAAACGGCGAAGCGGTCGTGCTCCCATTTCACGATCGTAGCCTTCCTGTGCCAATAATTTCAAGGCAGACGGTTGAATCTTAAACTGAATTCCCTTTTCATTCATAACTGCCTGGAGCGGACGAACCATCACTTTCACCACTTCTTGCATGTCTTGAGTGGTCAAGCTATGGAAGACAATTTTCTCGTCAATACGGTTGATAAACTCTGGTCGATAGGCTTTTTTCAATTCTTCTAAAATCCGTTTTTCAACGTGTTCCTGGCTGTGTGACAGGTCAAGGGCTCCAAAACCAACTGTCTTATCATCTCGTAAGGCTGTCGCTCCCAGATTTGAGGTCATAATAATAATGGTATTTGAAAAATCAACTTTCCGTCCCTTGCTATCAGTCAAGACGCCATCATCTAAAACCTGTAATAGAATATTAAAGGTATCAGGGTGCGCTTTTTCCACCTCATCAAAGAGCAAGACTGCATAAGGCTTGTTCCGCACCTTTTCTGTCAGCTCTCCTCCTTCTTCATAGCCAACATAGCCTGGAGGGGCACCATTTAGACGACTAGCTGCAAATTTTTCCATATATTCGCTCATATCAAAACGAATGAGGGCAGACGCATCATCAAACAAGACTTCTGCCAATGCCTTGGCCAACTCAGTCTTTCCAACCCCAGTAGGCCCTAAAAACATAAAGGAGCCAACCGGACGATTGCCTGTCCGAATCCCTGACTGGTTGCGACGAATGGCACGACTAACCGCAGAAATCGCCGCTTCCTGTCCAATCACCCGCTTGTGCAACTCTCTTTCTAAGTTCAAGTATTTCTTGATATCCGTCTGACTTAACTTAGCAACTGGAATACCGGATAAATGGCTGAGCGTCAGCAAAACATCCTCTTCTGTCACTTGGACATCGCCCAAGATTTCTTGGCTCTCTGTCTCCAATTCCTTCATCAATAGCTGGCTAACTGTCTTGTGTTTTCCTGCTATGAGTGCCTCATCTGCGGCAGATAATTCAGATTGCTTCCCACTTGTTTTTTGCCGATTTTGCACCGTTGCACTCGCCTCATCTAACAAATCAATCGCTGAATCTGGTAAATTTTTACTAGTCAAATACCGCTTAGCAAAGGTTACAGCTGTCACAACTGCTTCATCTGTAATCTGAATTTTATGGTAATTTTCGTAGGCTTTCTTCAAACCCTGCAAAATAGCAATGCTAGCTGCGACAGTCGGTTCTTCCACTGTTACTTTAGCAAAACGACGAGAGAGGGCTGCATCTTTTTCAATATGCTTTTGATACTCATCTTGGGTCGTTGCCCCAACTGTCCGCAAGGTTCCACGTGCAAGGGCAGGCTTTAAAATATTAGCCGCATCCAAGGTAGAGTCAATCCCACTACCAGACCCCATAATCGTATGCAACTCATCAATGAAGAGAATCACCTGACCATCTTCTTCAATATCGTTGATGATGTTGTTCATTCGCTCTTCAAAATCTCCCCGAAAACGCGTCCCTGCAATGACATTCATCAAGTCCAACTCTAGGACCCGCATCTTGGCAAGACTAACAGGCACCTCCCCATCTGCCACCCGTTGTGCTAGACCCAAGGCGAGTGCCGTTTTCCCAACTCCTGCTTCTCCGACCAAGACAGGATTGTTCTTGGTTTTCCGGGAGAGAATCTGAATCATTCGGGAAATCTCAGCCTCCCTGCCAATAACCGGCTCAATTTGTCCTGCACGGGCTAGGGCTGTCAGATCCCTTGTATAATCTTCCAAACCACCTGTTTGAGGAGCCGGAGGCATTCCCATCATATTCGCCATAGTAGGTCTATGTCCTCTCCCTCCTTTCATGAGGTTCCGAATAGACTTTAAATCTTCCTTGGAAAAACCAGCCTTTGCTTCTAAATTCTTTCGTAAATCAATAAAGCGAATCTTAGTATCTGAATCTTCAAAATGAAATCCAGCCTTATCCAAGATTTGTGAAGCCACCGAACGCTTGTCCAGAAGCATTGCCATCAAAAGATGCTCAGTCCCAAGCTGTTTTGCCTTGAGCACTTCTGCAATCTTCTGGGCAAAACGAGCTACTTCATCCAGTCTCTTCGAGCTCTGTAAAAACGTAAAATCCTCTAATTCTGCACGATAGACACGTTCTGTCACTGTATAGGTTGCCTGCTCGTAATCTGCAACATCGAATGGATAATCCGCTAAAACAGCCCCTGCAATCGTATCTGGATTGATCACAAAAGCCAATAACAGATGCCAAGTTTCTAAGTAATCGCACATGTATCGTTGCCCGATTAACTGCGCATCTTCATAGGCACGTTGTAATCCATTTGAAAATTTCATCCTAATCCTCTTTCCTATCCAATCGTCGTAAAATCTGTCGCATCATGCGCACACGAATAGCTGCTGCTTCCTGTCCTAATACTTCATCACTGCTAGCTGAGAGAAGCAAATTGCCTTCACGTTCTGTCATCAACTGCTCGTCAAATAAGAGCTGTAAGATATCCGCAAACACTGTGCTAGACAACTCTGTCCCCATATTGTGTAACAAATCATGGACTAGTTCATGCTTATCTGAAAACGTAATCCGACCAATTCGGATATAACCTCCGCCTCCGCGCTTGCTTTCCACAATATAACCACGGCTAGCTGTAAAACGTGTCTTAATCACATAGTTAATCTGGCTTGGTACTACCTCAAATCGGCTAGCCAACTCACTCCTGCGTAATTCTGCTACACTCACTTGCTCTAAAATCGCCTTGATATGTTCTTCAATATAATCAGATGTATTTTTCATCGCCATAGACACTACCTCTTTCTCTGACTATCTTTGACTATTATACCTTAAATTTCTGACTTTGAAAAGTAAAAGCAATGCAGACCTATTTTCAGCATAGCCCATAAGCAATGAAGGCCTGCTCCACTCCTCACTTTGATAGTTGGAGAGAAAAGTAGAAACTATTTTTAAGCCTGCACTTAATCATTACAGGGACAATCCAAACAGAATTTCTTGCATTTATCATCCGTTTTCCCTATAATGAGGTGAGGAATTGCGTTCGAGTTACGAGCCACTGGTTATTGATAGCCCTCCAATAATCTAGCTATCTTCGCCTGAAAATCGGCTGTTGAAGTGGAAGATAAACGGAGTATCACTCGTGTCAAACGTCCTCGTATCTTATTTTAAAGGAGTTATTATGTTTACCAATTCATTTCAAGAACTCGTACAAGATTTTACCCCTGTTTCTATAGAGGAAGCTGAGCGCTTACTGGCACAAGAGGACGGAGCTATCCTCTTTTTAGGACGTGCAAGCTGTCCTTACTGCCAACGTTTTCTACCAAAGCTCCACAGCCTTGCCCAAGCAGAAGGACTGACTATCTATTTTATTGATAGTACGAATCCAGATCCCCAGTTACAAGCACTTCGTCAACGCTACCAAGTAGCAACCGTTCCAGCCCTCCTGTTTGCTAGTTCAAACGGTGTGCAGGTTCGCTGCGATAGCTCTATGACAGAAGACGAAATCCGTCAATTCCTAACCATCTAAAGTGACCCAACTACAAGTAGAATGTAACCATCAGCAAGTCATTGTTTCCTTCCGTCATCAGTCTATTGGAACCATTGAACTATCGGAAAACCCCTATCATCAGCAACATACCTATCTAACCTTTCACTTAACTGTGTATGACAATAGCCTTGCCACTCCCCTTTTTCAGCTCATTCATAACCATATCAAGACCCCCTTACAAGTGATGCTGTCTTCAACTAATCAAATGCTCATCTCATTTTTAAAGGCAGGAGGTTTTCAGTGCAAACGGATTTGTTATGAAATAGCTGTCAGCACCCAAGATTATCTTGGAGAGCCTACCCCTGCTTCATTTCAAATCGCAGAACGGATAAGTAAGAAGTATCAGACTTGTGGTCGACTGCTACTTCATTACTATATAGAAAGTCACAAGGCGATTAGCCCCTTTACAGGGACTGAGGAAGACTTTTTCAAGACTCTTCCTCAGACTGTCTATTATCAAAGCGGATCAAAAGGAATTGAAAATCTAGCATTTATAGAAGACAATGAGATTGCTTATGTATGGGGAGATAACGAAGAAAGTCTCCGCTCCTTTCTCAATCAAATCGTTCCCTATCTCTTTCAACAATATACAGAAATTCACTTTGAAGCAGATGATGTGGATGCCTGTGCTATGACGCTTCGGTCATTGTTTAAAGAGCAGACAGACGAACATTGGGATACCTATATTTTGCCCTAAGGCTTATCAGAGCAGTCATACAAAAAGAGAAGAACAAGGTTCCTCTCTTTTTCAGTTACAAGATTATTTACCAAGCGCTGCAGCCATTGTTGCAGCAACTTCTGATTCGAAGTCATTTGCTGCTTTTTCGATTCCTTCACCTACTTCAAAACGAGCAAATGCTACTACACTAGCATTGACTGAGTTAAGGTAGGCTTCAACTGTCTTGCTATCGTCCATGATATAAACTTGAGCAAGAAGTGTGTAGGCTTGATCCACTTTTGTATTATCAAGCATAAAGCGATCCATTTTACCTGGAAGGATTTTATCCCAGATTTTTTCTGGTTTACCTTCAGCAGCCAATTCTGCTTTGATGTCTTCTTCTGCTTGCGCAATCACATCATCAGACAATTGAGCTTTTGAGCCATATTTTAAGAATGGAAGAGCTGGTTTTCCAACCATTGCACGGCTTTCATTGTCTTGTTCAATTTTGTGGTTCAACTGTGCCAATTCATCTTTTACGAATTGCTCATCCAATTCTTTGTATGAAAGAACAGTTGGTTTCATCGCTGCAATATGCATGGATACTTGTTTTGCAAGAGCTTCATCTCCACCTTCGATGACAGAGATAACCCCGATACGTCCACCATTGTGTTGGTAAGCTCCAAATGCTTGTGCATCTGTTTTTTCAATCAAAGCAAAGCGACGGAATGAGATTTTTTCTCCAATTGTTGCAGTTGCGTTCACGTAAGCTGCTTCAAGTGTTTCACCTGAAGGCATTGTAAGAGCAAGGGCTTCGTCGTTGTTAGCTGGTTTACCTTCTGCGATCACTTTTGCTGTTTCGTTTACCAAGTCAACGAATTGAGCGTTTTTCGCAACGAAGTCCGTTTCAGCGTTCACCTCAACAACTGCTGCTACATTTCCATCCACATAAACACCAGTCAAGCCTTCTGCTGCTACACGATCAGCTTTCTTCGCTGCTTTTGCCATCCCTTTTTCACGAAGCAACTCAATCGCTTTTTCGATATCCCCATCTACTTCAACAAGGGCTTTTTTAGCGTCCATGACACCAGCACCAGATTTTTCACGCAATTCTTTTACAAGCTTAGCTGTAATTTCTGCCATAGTTTCTCTCCTATTTTCATTTATGAGTAAAAAAGGGGAGGGCTGAGCCCCGCCCCTTAGGATGTTTCCGAATGATTAGTTATTATCGCCTTCTACAACTTCAACGATTTCTTCGATAGATACCGCTTCTGTTTCAGTAGCTGCCAATTCTGCTTCTACTGCTTCAACACTATCTTCGCCTTGACGTCCTTCGATGATGGCATCAGCCATTTTTGCAGTGATCAACTTAACAGCACGGATTGCATCATCATTCGCTGGGATAATCACGTCAATATCATCTGGATCTGTGTTTGTATCAACCATTGCAACAACTGGGATACCCAATTTTTTCGCTTCTTTCACAGCGATTTGCTCTTTATGTGGGTCAACAACAAACATGACGTCTGGAATACGTGGCATATCTGCGATACCGCCCAAGAATTTTTCAAGACGAGCACGTTGTTTGTTCAACAATGCCACTTCTTTCTTAGGAAGAACGTCAAATGTTCCTTCTTCTTCCATACGATTGATTTCTTTCAAACGAGCGATACGTTTTTGAATGGTTCCCCAGTTTGTAAGAGTTCCACCCAACCAACGGTGGTTGATAAAGTATTGACCTGCACGGATTGCTTCATCTCTCACTGCTTCTGCAGCTTGTTTTTTCGTACCAACAAACAAGATAATAGCATCGTTTGCTGCTGCATCACGGATAAAGTCATATGCTTGATCAGCCAATTTTACAGTTTGCTGAAGGTCAATCACGTGTATACCGTTACGTTCTGTAAAGATGTATTTTGCCATCTTAGGGTTCCAACGGCGAGTTTGGTGACCAAAGTGAACACCAGCCTCAAGAAGTTGTTTCATTGAAATTACTGCCATGAGTAATGTCTCCTTTTTGTTTTTTCTCCTCTCTCAAACGTCAGCTTGCAGTCCAACCTTTCGGCAACCGGCCCACAATGGATTTGAGATGAGTATTTGTTACTTATCGCAACTCTACCATCTTACCAAATTTCCAAGGATTTGGCAAGGGATTTGTAGGAGAAATACGATATTTTCTGACTTTCAATCTTCCCTATTTTTTAATGAAATAGACTATCTTAGCATCTTTCTCTATCAATATCTCTCTTCTCAACAAGTGGCTTTCTAAAGCAAGGTCTCAAAATATTTTTAAAATATTTATTTCCTATATCGTAATATTTTATTTCTCATACTTGACCAATCGAATTTTTTTCGGTAGAATAGTACCTGTTGTGGCGGTATAGCCAAGTGGTAAGGCACGGCTCTGCAAAAGCTTGATCGTCGGTTCAAATCCGTCTACCGCCTTTCAATACCTGATGTATCAGGATTTATCCAAACGAAAAGCCCGAAAAATCGGGCTTTTTTGATTTTTTGATTCGGATAAATACGGGAAAGTTGGTCGGAAAACTATTTCCAGCTAGCTGGTATTTAATACGCAATAAAAATCAAAAGTAGACTAGCGTTCACCAGAGCAAGTTGACCAAGTATCCTTTTGATTTTTAAAGAGTATAAAGCGGAATATACTGGGACTTTGGATAAGTTATTGGTACATGAGCCCATGCACTGTTAACGTTTCAATGGAAGTTCCATATCAGGTTCTTTATTTAACACACCTAAAAAGACAAGGGTACTAAAAATGATACATGCCGTTTGTTCAATTTGATTCAATGTACGGCTTATCTCAATTTGAAAATAACAAACCAAAATATTATCAACCAACATGAGCACTAAAGACATTAGGCCAATCCAAAACATCTGACGCCGAAAACGGATTTTTAATCGTTTCATAGAAAACCTCCTTACTTTTTATAACATGGTCATTCGGTTTACAAACGAAATGACCAAAACTCTACCAAAATCAAAGTCTACAAAGACCATACAAACCACAAATGTTCTAGCTTCAGCCAGCGATAGAGAACCCCACGGGAAACACATCTCCTGAGCTAGAAACAAACTGCTTTGATTTTCTCTGTAATGTAAAATGTTTAGAATGTTCTTTGCTCCTATATTTTAGCAAAAGATCCAGCAATCTAAACCAACAAAACCAGACTTTTGATTATTATGTGGTATAAAAATACATTTTAACACATAATAATACATTTTCAAAACAAAAAGACCTGCACGTGGCTGGTCTAAAGAGAGTAAAGAAAAATCTTTCAGACGGATGTTCATCATAAGGAGAGAACAACTATACTCCCCCAATAAGAGACAAGCTACTAGATATCCTCCCTCTCTCCTAGTTCTTTCATAGACTGCTTCAAGTCCCGATAAGCTAGTATGAGGTTGTACACAGCATCTTGAGATAGCACACCACGCGCCAGCTCCTGCGAGAGTTGCCCTGCTTCGTCCATCTCATAATGACGCATCCAGTCATCACTCTCATAATAGGCAATCAGGCTCGCCCAGGTCGGTAAAAATGCTTCAAACTCTTCCAAGGACTCTTCTAAAGCCCCCAGAACACCTTCTGCCTGATGCAAGACTTCTTCCATTTCTTGAATCTTTTTAATATCGCTCATACCAACAGTATAGCAAAAACACTAGCAGATTTGCTAGTGCTTTAAGGAGATTATGAAAAATATTTAGGATTGACTATAGTATACCCTCTTTTATCTCAACTGAAATCAGTCTGCAGACCGATATTTTCATTTTTACAATGGAGAGGCAAGAAGAGCAATGAGCCATAAGGGAACATAACCATTGAAACTCCAAATAAACACCCCCAACATTTCCATCGACCATGCGGATAGCAACTTGCTATAAAACCAAACCTCTATGCAACGGGTTAGGACATGAAAAATAGTCTCCATCGTTAGGAACACTAGTCCTGAAATGATATGAAAATGGTCTAGTACATAAGTAGAACCAGCCCTAGTTTCAGTTGAAAAGCATTGAAGCCCTCATTACTGCCTCCATTCATTTTATTTACTATCTTGTATTCTAACATACCCAAACCATCGACTCTCTTACAGTTTTGTAAAACGAATTTATAAAGAACTCAATACCATAAACAAGAAGAATAAGGCAGACAAAATGAAGAGGGTCCCTTTCATTTTTTGTAAAATGGCTACGTACTCACGGATAAAGGCACTCGGTAGGTAGTAAGAAGCGGTCTGACAACCCAAGCCTGCCCCTCTCATTCCCAATTTTCTCGCATAAAAACTAGTCCGTAAGACATGGTAGTCATTGGTCACAAAAAGGTAATAGGGTTTGTTCCCATTATCTGTTAATTGCTTGGAAAAGAGGAGGTTTTCATAGGTTGTCCGTGACCGATCCTCCAGAATAACTGCCTCATCTGGAATGCCCTTCTGCCTGAGATAGTCGGCAATGGCTGCAGCTTCTGATACTTTCTCATCAGCACCTTGACCACCACTTGGAATCAATTTCACATGGGGATTGACTGCTTTTTCAAATGCTACAATCGCCTGGTCAATTCGCTTGGCAAGAAGGGGTGTCACCGTCTCTCCATTTAACAAGCCCGCCCCATGAATAATGATGTAGTCATAATCCCGTTTCTTAGGCAAGAGGTGGTATAAAATAGAGTAGAGGAAAAAGGCAAGAAAAACGACTGCAAAGAGGATAAAGAGAAAATTCATATAGATAAACGCATAGTAGACCAAGGGATAGTTCAGTGCAAGCAACTTTGTATGCTGAAAGCCCAAAACAGCTAGTCCCATGTAGCCCAAGAGGGCTAGCCCTAAAAGAAGCGATAGGCTATTGCCAAGACTTCTTCCTTCTTTATTTAAAATGACAAAACCATTGACAAAGAGAAAGACACCTACTAGGACAATCATCAAGGGCACTGACAAAAAGATGAGAAGCAACAACATATAAAGCGTATCTGAATGTACAAATGCTAGTTCTACCGCCGAAAGATATAAAAAACCTAGCGCAAAGAGAAATAAAAAAGCATTGAGGAGATTTCTAGGATCTCGCCAAAAACTACCGACAAAAGCCAGTAGAAAAATAGCTGTTAGAATGTAGAGTACCATACTATTTCCTTTACTTGATTGATATAAAAAAGAGAGAACGTAGCCTCCCTTTGTAGCCCAGACTACAATTCCGCAATCTGGCTTACATTCACCTCAGCAATCGTGTCATTTCCAAACATAGAGATGACCATTTTTACCTTATTGTTATCAATTTCAGTAATCTTACCGGTATAGTCTGTAAAGGCACCGTCAATAATGCGAACGGTATCTCCAACCTTGACATCAATGTCAAACTCTTGAACTGTTTGCCCCATCGATACTAGGATTTGACGAATTTCTTCTTCTAAGAGTGGGGTTGGTTTTGAACGGTTTCCGTGCGAGCCGACAAATCCTGTAACATTAGGAGTGTTCCGTACGACAAACCAAGCTTCGTCGGTCATGACCATCTCAACCAACACATAGCCCGGAAAGCGGTTTTCTTCTACTTCCTTGACCTCACCATTTTTTTCTACTTGGACGGTCTGAGTAGGAATTTCCACACGGAGGATATTCTCCAACATATTGTAGGTATGGGCGCGTTGAAGCAGATTTTCTTTCACCTTATTCTCATATCCTGAGTAAGTTTGAAGTACAAACCAGCCTTTATCAAAACTATCTAGCATCGCTTTCTTCCTTTCATAATAAAAAAGCCCGAAGGCTTTTCCTTTTCTTCATTATAGCATGGCAATTTTCGTCTTGCAAGCATTTTACTAGAAAAGATTGATAAGGTTAATCAGACCTTTCGACAAGATTAGGTCAAAGAGATAGACAAGCACTACGAAAAAGATGGTGTATTGGATTACAGATACAAAATCCCTCCAGCTTTGCTTTCTAGTTGGCCAAGTTGTATCTCTTAAAATCTGTATCGTATCATTTAAAAATTTCACAATAAACTCCTATCTGGTTTCTTTGTGGGTCGTGTACTGTCCACAGTGTTTACAATATTTATTTACTTCCAATCGTGTTGGCTTAGGATTGCTTGAGAGTTTAATTGAATAATTTCGCGATCCACAAACTGCACACGCTAGGCTTGCTTTTTTTAGTACCATAAAGCCCTCCGTCTTTGTTATTCTAACATGTTTTCTAGAATTTGGCAACTACTCAAACCAACTCTTGAATGTATCCCAGAGGGTCTTAGCTCGTTGCGGAAGTTGGGCATCTATAATTTCTTGTTTGGTTTGATCCATTAAGTTTTGTGCCTGTTCCTTAATCTCTTTCATGTGGTCCTGATAATCCCCTGTATTAGGTGTCTGTACTGGTTGAGCTGGCAAGTCAATGCCATTTTGAACATAGGCATTTTCTACCGTGAACTCTGTTCCAGCCGTGCTTGGTAAGATAGAGGCTGCTACTGTTTGGAAGACATTTGATGCCATCCAGGAATTAGAAGCATCAATATAGTGCTGTTCGTCAGTCTTTTCAAATCCGATCCATTGGCTGATAACCAAGTCAGGCGTGTAGCCGACGATCCACTGGTCATTGGTCAAATCAGGGTTGAAAGCAGTCTCTGTTGTCCCTGTTTTTCCAGCGAGTGTATAGCCATAAACATCTGCATTCACTCCTGTACCATTGGTAAAGGTTCCTAACATCATGGAGGTCATTTTATCCGCCACAGACTGATCCATCACACGGTTTGTTTCTTCTTGGTGCTTGACTAGAACTTTTCCGCTAGCTGTCTCAATCCGGGTAATCAGGTGCCCATCTTTCATCACTCCAGCATTGGCAAAAGCAGAGTAGGCTTGCGCCATTTCAAAAGGATTGGTCGATACACCGCTTCCGATAGCTACTCCCAGTACAGGGTCAACCTTGTCCATATTGAGACCAAATCTCTTACCGTATTCAAATGCCCTATCAAGTCCTAAGGTATTGACAATTGAAACCGCAGGCAAATTATAGGACATCGCGAGCGCTTGATACATAGGAACTGTATCAGAGGTTGAATAGTCAAAGTTATGGAGTGTATACGTTCCATAGGTCTCCGTATGATTGTCTAGCTCCTTGTTGATCGACCAACCTGCCACAATAGCAGGAGTATAGGCAACTAGAGGTTTGATCGCAGAACCTGGGCTCCGCTCAGACTGGGTGGCAAAGTTAAAACTGCGAAAGGTAGGATTTTCTGAGCTGTTGATACGACCGACAAGTGCACGAACTCCCCCCGTTTTTGGATCCATAGCGAGGCTTGCAGACTGGGCATAGGAGCCATCATAGGCTGAACTTGGAAAGAGGGATTCATCATTGTAAATCAGCTGCATGCTAGCTTGCGAATTTTGATCCAACTCGGTGTAAATACGATAGCCATTATTGATAATATCCCCCTCTTTTAGACCGTACCTGTCGATAGCCTCTGCCATGACCGCATCAAAGTAAGAGGGATAACTATAATTGCTTTGCTTGCCTCCATAAGTATCGTTTAATTGACTAGCCAAATCAATCTCAGCGTCAGCATCGGCAGTAGCTTGATCAATATAGCCTGCGTCTACCATAGCCTGAAGGACAGTATTTCTCCGATTGGTCGCATATTCAATGGAGTAGTAGGGATTATAAATCTCAGGACCTTTAAGCATTCCTGCAATCACCGCGGCCTGCTCAACCGTTAATTGGCTGGCAGATGTCCCAAAATATTTCTGGCTCGCATCCTCCACTCCCCAGACACCATTTCCAAAATAGGCGTTGTTGAGATACATGGTTAGGATCTCTTCCTTGCTGTATTTTTTATTGATTTCAAGGGCTAAAAAGTACTCTCTAGCCTTCCGGCTAATGGTCTGATCCTGCGTTAAGAAAGCATTTTTTGCCAACTGTTGGGTAATGGTCGACCCGCCCCCAGACCGTCCCAAGGTCAAGACAGCCAAAATGGTCCGCTTGTAATTGATACCGGAATTTTGATAAAAGGTACGATCCTCAGTTGCGATAACAGCCTGCTGCAAGTTGGGGCTAATCGCCTCTAACTCGACATAGGTTCCTTTTTGACCAGAAAGAGCCCCCGCTTCGTTACCGTCCTTATCGTAGATGACTGTTGTAGCTTTTAAGGCCGCCTGTAAATCACCGACATTGGCTGTTTTAGCTAGGAAAAAGAGATAGCCCCCCACTGTCAAGACCATTATGCCTACTAGAATCAATACAAGTTTGGTCAGCTGATATCTTTTCCAAAAACGGCGAATTGGAGCAGGAATCCGGGATTTCTTCTTTTCTTTTCCTTCACTTGCTTTGAGACTTCGCCGACTGCGACGCATCTGACGGCTTTCATCAAACCATTCTTGATCTTCTCTCAAATCATTTTCGTCCATGATACTCTCTCTTTCTACTTCATGTTGTACCATTATACTATATTTTCTTGTATTGAGGCTGATTAAACCTCCAAATCGAGCTTACGGTACGGAACCTCTTGATAAATAATACTCTTTAAAAATCAAAAGGATCCTTGGTCAACTTGCCTTGGTGAAGGCTCGTTCTACCTTGGGATTCGATTATAAGGAAATGAGCGGTGCTACTCTCATTTCCAACCTTTCACAATCCTTAATTGTGAAAGCGAGTCTACTTTTGATGTTTATTGAGTATAAGGCAAGAATTGACCTATCTGCCATTTGTCTTTTCATTTCAACAATAGCACCTAGATTGTGGTAAAATAGAACTATTCTGATTGAAAAGAGGCATTTGAATGACTGAACTTTATGATATCACCATTATTGGGGGTGGACCTGTCGGTTTATTTACCGCTTTTTATGCACATTTACGCCATGCCAAGGTGAAAATCATTGACTCCCTTCCCCAATTAGGTGGACAACCTGCTATTTTGTATCCTGAAAAGAGAATCTTAGATATTCCAGCTTTTCCCCACTTGACAGGGCAAGAATTGATCGACAATCTCCTTTCCCAGCTCGAACCCTTTGATACGAGCATCTGCCTCAATGAAACCGTGATGGAAATTACACAGGGCGACTCCTTCACCATCACAACATCAAAAAAAGAGCACACTTCAAAAGCGATTATCATTGCGATGGGAGGAGGGGCTTTCAAACCACGGCCGCTTGAGATTGAGCAAGCAGCTCAATTTGAAAATATCCACTATCATGTGGCAAATATCCAACAGTATGCCAATCAACAAATCGTCGTCCTCGGAGGGGGAGATTCTGCGGTAGACTGGTCACTAGCCTTTGAACCACTAGCCAAAAGCACCCAGATCGTACACCGCAGGGAGCATTTCCGTGCCATGGAGCATAGCATTGAGGCCCTAAAAGCCTCCACAGTCACCATACATACCCCCTACACCCCTCAAGCCCTGCGGGGGGAAAAGGGGCTTGCAACTGCAATTGAATTGACCAAGGTTAAAAGTAAGGAGCAACTGACCTTGCCTTTTGATCATCTCTTTGTCAATTATGGCTTCAAGTCTTCTGTCGGTAGCTTAAAAGAATGGGGGCTTGATCTACACCGCAACCGCATTCTCGTCAATAGCAAGCAGGAAAGTTCGATCGCTGGTATCTATGCAGTGGGCGACTGCTGTTTCTACGAGGGAAAAGTAGACTTAATCGCAACAGGTCTCGGGGAGGGACCAACCGCTGTTAACAATGCCATGCACTTCATCAACCCGACCGAAAGGGTGCAACCCAAACACTCCTCTAGTTTGTAAACATATGAAATATACCATTACCATTCCTAATCCGTTTCCCCCTATGACCGTCAAGGAGGCATTGGAAGATTATTTTTTGATTCCTCGAAAGATTCGGCACTTCCTGCGCACTAAAAAACATGTCCGTGTAAACCAGCAGATCGTCAATTGGCAGAGCCTGATTCAAGCTGGCGATTTATTGGAGCTTAGCTTTGACGAAGAAGATTACCCTGAAAAAGCAATCCCCTGGGGGCAAAGCGAGCTAGTCGACGTACTGTATGAAGATGAACATCTGATTGTGGTCAATAAGCCAGAAGGCATGAAAACCCACGGCAACCACCCGACCGAAATCGCTCTCCTCAACCATGTATCAGCCTATGTCCAGCAAACCTGCTACGTCGTTCACCGTCTGGATCAAGAAACGAGTGGTGCGATTTTATTTGCCAAAAATCCTTTTATTCTCCCGATTTTAAATCGGCTCCTAGAAGACAAGGTGATTTTCCGAGAATACCTTGCTCTCTGCCAAGGAATCGTTCCCCAAACGCCACACATCATCACGGATAAGATTGGACGTCACCGTCATGACAGACGCAAACGGGTAGTCGACCCACAGAAAGGACAAGTAGCCAAAACAAGGATGACTTGCCTAAAACAGTTTAAAAATACAAGTCTGGTCAAATGCCAACTAGAAACCGGACGCACCCATCAAATTCGAGTGCACCTCGCTCATCATGGACATGCTATTATCGGAGATCCCCTCTATAGTAAGATTTCTGCCAATAGGCTCATGCTTCATGCCCACAAGCTGACCTTTACCCATCCTCTTACTCTCGAGACTATTTCTATCCAGGCAGAATCTAGTAGTTTCAAAAAAGGACTAGAGAAAAAGTCGCTCAAAGTACACTCATCAAGGAGAAACCATGCCTAGAAAAGCACTATCCCAAATCTGCCTCTATAGCCTACTATTACTTGTAGCAAATTGGGGCTTGAATGTTTTATCCTATTTTCTCACCGGAACCACCTACTATGTCATCAAGACGGGATTACTGGCTCTTATCTTTTACCTAGCTGGACATCGCTTTCTAGCTCTGAAGATGCCCCTAAAAGCCCGCTTTAGCCTCGGAGAGCAGCTCCGGGTCAACTGGCTCAATCTTATCTACCTGTTTTTCATCTGCATTCCTCTACTCATCTTTGGGTTTATGGAACATCTAGACTATTTACCAATCGCTCTGGTAACGGCTCTAGGAGCTGGCTTTGTTGAAGAGTACATCTGTCGGGGCATTCTCCTACAAATCGCCTTTAAAGACGGACTACACTCCTATAAAAACGTCCTACAGGCTGCTCTCATCTCCAGTCTAGTCTTTGGACTAGCTCATCTGGGAAACTTGCGTACACAAGCACTTGATGTCACTCTCTTTCAAGTCTACTATGCTATGGCGATAGGTCTCTACTTTGCTGCAGTTGTCATTCGTACGCGCAGTCTGTGGTGGACGATCTTTATCCATTTTATGATTGATTTTGCTTCTATGTTGGCAACAGCTGGTGTCGACTCCACCTCCAAACCTACTCTAGTTCCCATTCTTATATGGTTCTCGGTCATCATCGTCGCCCTCATTCTCATTCGTCCTAAACAAATTCAACGGCTAATGGACCAGAAAATCTAATGCCATAAAAAGGTGCGATTTCATCTTTCAGTTAAGAAAAGGTTAAGAATGAAAGACTATACTTTACCTATCCTAAAAACTTTTCTTTTTCATAAATCTCCTCAAACATCTTGATATGCTCAAGGTGTTTGTTTTTTCTCTCCGGTTTACAGTCGAAGTAAGAGAGAAGACAATCCACCTATCCTATTGATTTTCAAAGAGGATTGTCTCTTACTTCCACACTTTCCCCCCTTTATGATATAATAAAAAAATGAGTAATCTTGTGATAACAGTTGATAACAGACAAAAGGACCAAATCAAGGCACACTATGCTAGCAACCAAGTGCCGAGTACCAATCCCTACGTAGAAGCCTTTTTCAAGGTAGAGGGAGTGAGTATCACTCTCTACCAATCCGGAAAGGTCATGTTTCAAGGGGAGAATGCCCAGCAGCAGGCTCAAAAGTGGGGCTATCAGGCAGATCATCCAAGCTCACAACAAACCCTGTCTCAACAGGTTCCAATGATTGGGACAGACGAAGTGGGCAATGGTTCTTATTTTGGTGGTCTTGCTGTGGTCGCTAGTTTCATCACTCCAAATGACCATACTTTTCTCACATCACTGGGTGTTGATGACTCCAAACGACTGACCGATCAAAAAATTTCCCAAATTGCCCCCTTACTAAAAGAAAAAATCCCGCACCAGGCCCTCCTTCTTACCCCCAAAAAATACAACGAAGTCATCAAAGGGGGACACAATGCTGTGTCCGTTAAGGTCGCACTTCATAATCAAGCCATTTTCTTACTCTTACAAAAAGGAGTGGACCCAGAGCAGATTGTCATTGATGCTTTTACCAGTAGTAAAAACTACAAGCGGTATCTAGCACAAGAGACCAATCACTTTCCAAATCCTGTCACCTTAGAAGAAAAGGCTGAGGGAAAATACTTGGCTGTCGCTGTATCTTCTATCATTGCACGCGCCATGTTTTTGGAAAATCTAGCCCAACTAAGCCAGGAAATAGGGTACAAGTTACCATCAGGTGCTGGAAAGCAGTCCGATCAAGTTGCTTGTAAAATCCTAGCCCAATATGGTATGACAGGGCTAGAAAAAATAGCTAAATTGCACTTTGCCAACACCCAAAAAGCGCAAGCGCTACTATCACATCGTAAATGAGGTTTTATCAATGAAATATTTTTTTAAAGAATGGGGCGTTTTCTCCCTCGTTCTTGCTGTCATTATTCTTTCCAGATTGTTTATCTGGAATTTGGTAAGTGTTGAAGGACATTCAATGGACCCTACCCTACACGATAAGGATGTACTGGTCATGCTAAAGATCGGAGATATTGACCGATTTGACATCGTGGTCGCAACTGAAACAGATGATAGCGGGAAAGAAAAACAAATCGTAAAACGTATCATAGGACTACCTGGCGACACTATTCACTACGAAAATGATACCCTCTATATCAATGGTCAAGAAGTAGAAGAACAATATCTCGAAGAATACAAGGCAGCCTTTGCCCAAGACAAACTTCAGGCTACCTACTCTTATAATCAGGCCTTTCAAGCGATTGCACAAGATGCTTCAGCCTTCACACTGGATGCACAAGGAAGCCCTACTTTCACCGTCGAAATTCCTGAAGGCCAGTACTATCTCCTAGGAGATGACCGACTTGTATCCTCAGATAGTCGTAGAGTTGGAACCTTCAGAAAATCAGCCATTAAAGGAAAGATCATCTCCCGTGTCTACCCATTTAATCGTATCCAAGGCTTTTAAACACTCCTATCTATAAATTCTTGGGTATTTCCCTTTAAAAAAGATTTCATTCCATTTTTTAAAGGAAGCTCGTCGGCTAGTAAAAAATGGATGATAAGTCAGAAGAAAACCGTCACTTTGAACGAAAGAATTGAGCTGTGTATACAAGCTCTAGCATCAATCACAGGCCTACCGAGCGCACCCAGTACGATTCGTAACTAGAGTGCTATTAGCCTGTGATTTTTCAATAGTCTATAGAAGCAGGAGTTGATATGAGTGAATTTTATTTTACTGGAACTATCGATCGGATTATCTTTGAAAATCCGACTAATTTTTACAAGATTCTCCTCCTTGAAATTGATGATACCAATAGTGACTACGACGACTATGAAATCATCGTGACAGGAACGATTGCAGATGTGATCGAGGGAGAAGACTATCAATTTTACGGTCACTTAGTCACCCACCCCAAATACGGTCAACAACTACAAATCACGCACTATGAACGCAGTAAACCAACTTCTGCCGGTCTGGTAAAATATTTTTCCAGCAATCAATTTAAGGGAATCGGCCGTAAAACGGCTGAGAAAATTGTAGAACTCTACGGGGAAAATACCATTGACCATATTCTAGCCGAGCCTGAAAGACTAACCCAAATTACAGGGCTTTCTGCAAAACATCGTCAGGCTTTTATCGAAAAACTACGCTTTAACTACGGTACAGAAGTCACTCTGGCAAAACTTGCCGAGTACGGTATTCCAACTAAACTAGCCTTTCAAATCCAAGACAAATACAAGGAAAAAACGCTAGATATTGTTACAGAAAATCCCTATCAACTGGTGGAAGATATTCAAGGGCTAGGCTTTACCATTGCCGATAAGATAGCAGAAAATCTAGGAATTGCAAGCGATTCTCCACAGCGTTTTCGTGCTGCCATGCTCTACAGTCTAATGCACCAATCCATGGAGACAGGAGATACCTATGTCGAAGCCCGTGATTTATTGGAGCATACCTTAGATGTCCTTGAAACAGCCCGCAAGACTGAACTTGACCCTGCTCTTGTTGCACAAGAGTTAACAGGTTTGATTCAAGAAAGTAAGGTGCAACAGATTGATACCAAAATCTTTGATAATTCCCTCTTTTTTGCAGAGCAAGGTATCCATAAACAAATCAAACGTTTATTGGACAAACAAGAGACGCAGGCCTTTTCTGCCGAAAAGATTGAGGTAGCCATTAAAGAAATCGAAGAACAGTCTGGTTTCCAATATGACACCATTCAAAAACAAGCCATTCACCAAGCCATCAACAATCCCCTTTTTATCCTAACGGGCGGTCCAGGAACCGGTAAGACAACCGTAATCAATGGCATCATCTCCATCTATGCCATGCTCCACGGAATAAACCTAACCAAGGCAAGAGGGGAGTGTCCGATTATACTAGCTGCCCCAACAGGTAGAGCAGCTAGACGAATGAATGAACTAACTGGGCTTCCGAGTGCGACCATTCACCGACATCTAGGCCTAACCGAAGGTCAAGAAGAAAGCTACCGTGATGAGTACTTGGATGCTGAGCTGATCATCATTGATGAATTTTCCATGGTGGATACCTGGCTAGCCAACCAACTCTTTCAACACATTTCATCAACCACCCAGGTCTTAATCGTAGGAGATGCTGAACAACTCCCTTCTGTCAGTCCCGGTCAGGTCCTCGCAGACCTACTGAAAATCCCTGCCATCCCGAGCATTACCTTGGAGAAAATCTTCCGCCAATCCGATGATTCAACGATTGTTACCCTAGCCAACCAGATCCGTCAAGGACAACTACCTAGGGATTTTCGAGAGAAAAAAGCAGACCGCTCCTACTTTGAAGCGCAAAATGAACAAATTCCTGCCCTTATTGAGCGGATTGTCAGTGCCGCTGTCCAATCAGGAATCAAGGCTCAGGAAGTACAAATTCTTGCCCCTATGTATCGAGGACAAGCAGGTATTGACCAACTCAATATCACCACTCAAGCCCTTCTTAACCCACTTGAGGAAGGGAGACTAGAATTTCTCCAAAACGATACCCACTTCCGTCAAGGTGATCGCGTCATTCACTTGGTCAATGATACCGAAGCCAATGTCTTCAACGGAGATTTAGGATATATTACCGATCTTCTACCTGCCAAATATACCGACTCTAAACAAGATGAAATCACCATCAACTTTGATGGTAGCGAGATCGTCTACCCCCGCAATGAATGGTACAAAATCACCCTAGCTTATGCCATGTCCATTCACAAATCGCAGGGAAGCGAGTTTCAAGTCGTGATTCTTCCAATCACACGAACCAGCTACCGCATGCTCCAACGAAACCTCATCTACACAGCTATTACCCGTTCAAAGAGCAAACTCATTCTCTTGGGAGACTATAGCGCTTTTGACTATGCTGTTAAAAATGCAGGTACCGTCCGAAAGACCTACCTCAAGGAACGCTTTGAGGCAGGACAAGCCAAACAGAATAGGGCAATCGACACCAAATCTACCGTCAGCCTAGAAGAGACCTCTAAAACCTACATTCTTACGAAAGAAAATATGCTAAGGATTGACCCCATGATTGGAATACAAGAAGAAGATATTCGCGCCTTTTTCAACACTAAGCAACAAGACCCAAACTAGAGAAAGAGCTCTCTAGTTTTTTTCTAGTCTTTTCGTCTATATTTATCATCAAACACATCGCAAGCCCTCTATGTTTACTTGGCTCACTTTACGGCTTTTGTATCTTGGTTTAACTAGGTTCTAGAAAAAAGATAAATAGCTGTTTTGGCTTTAGCCGATGGTAACTGAGAATCCCTTTAAGGATAGGCTGAAAACCTCTACTGGGGCTTTTCACTCGTCAAATTTCCTATTTTGCTATAACCGTTGCGAACTTTGTTCGCTTACAGATACGGATACCTTTGGTACGCTTTGAGTTTTTCACGTCCTCACATCTTAATTGAACTCGAGCTAAAAGCTCGGAAAAAAGATCAACAATGAATAAGAAATATACTTTGTTTAATTGGCGGTAGCTAGCTGACTATTCACTGCATTTCATTTGTGACTAGCCTAGCTATCTTCGCCGGGGTCTCACGACGAAGTTGCAAGCAACTTCTGTTCGGCCGCCTATTTTTGCTTTACTCGTCTCACGCTCTCGTATCTTAAATCTATTGACATTTCCAATCAATAGGTGTATATTTGATATATAATAAATTTTGATATATAATCAATTAAAACCCATACTCAATCTATATCTTATACTCTACAACCATCAACCTTTGACTAGGCGATGAAACGGCTGATAGAGCTGAAGCCAACAAGGTCAGAACTTGATGATGCACGAGTATTCAAACAAAGGAGGTCTTGAGATGTATTTTCCCGTACCTGCTGTACTGACAGAATTTCTCATCCTAGCAATTCTAGAATCCAATGATTCCTACGGTTATGAGATTAGCCAGACGATTAAACTAATCGCAAATATTAAGGAATCAGCCCTCTACCCCATTTTAAAGAAGATGGAACAAAATGATTACCTAGCAACCTATTCCCAGGAATACCAAGGACGTACCCGCAAATACTACGGCTTGACCCAACTAGGGCACGAACACCTCATCGATCTCAAAGAGGACTGGGATACCTATACTTCGACTATCAATGGCATCATAGAAGGGAGCATTCGTCATGACAAGAACTGAATATATGGAACAACTGGAAAAACACCTAAAAAAACTACCCCGTAAAGAATACCAGGCAGCCGTCAATTATTTTAAAGAATATTTCGATGATGCTGGTCCACATGGAGAAGCTGCCTTGATTGAAGAGTTAGGCTCCCCCAAGGAAGCTGCTAGCGACATCATCAACAACATCCTCGACCGCCACATAGAAGAAGAAATGACCGCCGAGCGAAAAAGTAAGACCAAGACGGTCTGGCTCGCCTTGCTTGCCCTTTTATCGCTCCCAATCGCTGTCCCTCTCTTACTCTGTCTTATCGGGGCACTGCTTCTCATCATCTCAAGCATCGCGGGGCTGATTCTCCTTTCCTTTGTCCTTGGGCTTTGTCTCATCGTGATAGGTGGTTACTTTATCTGGGAAGCCTTTAGCCTCTTTGGTCAATCCCTTCCAGCCTTTTTGATGGGATTTGGTACAGGAGTTGGTCTCATCGGTGGAGCTACGATTCTCTACATCGTGACCGGATTCTTTGCCTACTGGTCAGGCTGTCTAGTCAAGACCCTCTTTCAATGGATTCTTAAGCGAGGTAAAACAGCATGAAAAAGAAAATAACCATTACCTTATCACTAGGCTTCATCGCCGTAATTTCTGGTCTGATTCTCTGTGGAATCGGCTATTTCATGGGTGGCATTGAAGATCTAGAAACAATTGCAACTCCAAGCCTAACGGAAGAAACCTATCCAGATATTCGCGAAATCAAACTGGAGCCTATCTCAAGACCTGTCCGATTAGAGCAATCCCCAGATAACCAGTTCCATATCCGCTATGCAAATGTTGATAGTCTTCGCCATCATACGCTTACACTAGAACAAGCAAATCAAACACTCATTTTGGAAGAAAAAGACACAAATTTACATATAAAAGGGATTATGCAGTTTCTGGGGCAAGAATTGGCGCTTAGACGTGACCAGCAACTCCAAGAATTGACCATTCTCGTTCCAAAAGGAAAAACGATTGAAAAACTTTCTGGCAGGAACTATTTCACTAACTCATTCCTCACCTTAAACAATGTCCATATTAAGGAGCTTGACTGGTCTGGCTATGTCAATGGTGATAATGTTACAATGGCAGATGGAACGATCCATTCATCAACCAGCGGAAGTCTCCATTTTACTAACTCTCATTTGAAAAATATGACCATTGATGCATCCGTTGATACACAATCGTATCAAGCTAGTATCCTTGAAAACGTCATGATTCAAAAAGCTAGCTCTGTCCATCTACATGATACTACTATTCTCGGCACAACCCAAGTAGAAACAAGCGGGTTCGAACATGCGTACCTCCATATCAACTTATCTGAAAAGAGTAAAAAGGATACCCAACTGGATTTAAGCGTGACCTATAATTGGGAGCAATTACGCAAAAACTACTACTATCCAAATTCCTACACAGGGGACGAAATAAAGGAAACATTCGATGCTCAAGAAGAAGAATTCCAAAAGGAACATCTCGAACAAATGGGAATCAAGCTAGATAGCGAGTATAAGGATCTCAAAATCGAAGAAAATCAGAACGGGGCCAAAGCGACATATACACCAAAAGAGACCACCAATAAACTCACTATTCAATCAACGAATGGGCAAATTATCCTTGGAGAATTTGAACTAGGTCATTAAGTAGATAGAAAACCCAAAATAAGAAGCTAGGAAATGCTAGCTTCTTATTTTTGTATGATCGTCCTTTATCTTTTCTACAATTCCTCAACAGTTACTTTTTTCAACAATTCTTGATATTGCTCTTGATCCACTTCTGGGAAGTACTGTAGGCAATTCGCCGCAGAAAATGCTGCCGCCTCGCGGAGATAGACTTCAGGAGCTTCTTGTCGGCTCAAGCCCTTGACCAAGACACCTAAGTAAAAATCTCCTGAAGCAATCGGATTGAGGGCATCAACCCGCAAAGGAGCCACTCGGAAGAACCGTTGACCAATCTTTGCCAAACTCCCCTTGGCTCCCATGGTCACAATCATATTTTCATGAGGTGTTTTTTCCTTCAAAATGGCTAAAATCTGCTCCGGACTATTTTCGTCCAATTCTGGATAAATATCCTTAAGCTCTTCATTGTTAATTTTGACCAAACTTGGCTGGGATTGATAGGCTGCACGCAAGGCTGCCCCACTGGTATCCACGATGGTATGAACACCTGGATGACGGTCAATCAAGTCTTTGATATACTCATCTGGCATGCCCTTCATTAGACTTCCAGAAAAGACGAGCCAGTCTCCGTCTGACAACCCCTCTTCTAATTGGTGGGTGAATTGCGCAAGTAGCTCTTCTGTCAAGTCCAGACCTTTCTCATAAAACAAGGTTACATCACCTGTTTCTGTCTCTACATAAATATTACAAGTACGGGTATTTTGTGAGTTTTCCACAACCTGTAGGGCATTGCCCTTATCCCTATTTAAGTCCTGAATATACTGGCCAATCCGACCCCCTAAAATGGTATGAATAAGATAGTCAGACACACCATTTTCTTTGAGGGCATAGGCAACATTAAAACTTTTCCCACCAGGATACTCTCTCACTTCACTTGGACGAAGGGGAATATTTTTCTCAATCCGCTCCACTAATAGCGTTCGATCTAGGGCAGGATTCGGGCACACTAAATGAATCATGTACAAAAGCCTCCTTAGGCATTTTCTTTTTATTGTACCACCTTTTTTATTATTTGTATATATTTAGTTACATATATTATCATATTAATTTACCATTAATTTCCCTTAAACATACAACTCCTAGCCTTTATCCCTTACGAGTCAACAAAATTGGTCATCGTTACTCCTAGCAAGCGAATCCCCTTATCCCACTCTGCTACCTGCTCCAACATTTCCTCAACCCGCTGTTGGATCAGCGCTACCTGATTGGTGGCTTCAGCTATACTGATCCGCTTGGTCATGGTTGTAAAATCAGCATAGCGGAGTTTAAGAACAATAGTCCTTCCTTTTTTGCCATGAGCCTGTAAACTCTCAGCTACTCGTAAAGATAGACTAGCCAGCTCTTTCTTAGCATCTGCTTCCAGATAGAGAAGTTTGCGGTAGGTGCGTTCCTTGCCGATTGACTTGCGGACGCGATTGACTTTGACAGGAGAATTGGAAATTCCTCTCGCCTTTCGATACAGATCATAGCCTAGGCGACCAAACGTATCAATCAAGGTCATCTCAGGAATCTCAAGCAGGTCTGCCCCCGTAAATACTTCCATTTTATGGAGTTTTTCAACTGTTTTCTTGCCGACCCCATGAAATTGTTCTACGGATAAGCCAGATAAGATATCAACTGCCTCATCTGGTAAAATGACCGTCAGTCCATGGGGCTTTTCCATATCTGAAGCAATCTTCGCTAAAAACTTATTATAAGACACACCTGCAGAAGCTGTTAAATGCAGTTCATTCCAGATGTCATGTTGGATGAGCTTAGCAATCTTGACCGCAGAACCCAAGCCTTTTTTATTTTCCGTCACATCAAGATAGGCTTCATCAATACTCATAGGCTCTACCAGATCCGTATAACGGTGGAAAATTTGCCGGACCTGCTGGCCAACTTCCTGATATTTTTCATGATTCCCTGAAATAAAGATAGCCTGAGGACAACGCTCATAGGCTTCTTTACTACTCATGGCAGAATGTACCCCAAAAGCTCTCGCCTCATAACTACAGGTTGACACAACCCCACGTCCACCAGACAGGCGCGGATCCCGACCAATAATCACAGGCTTGCCTTTCAAACTCGGGTTATCCCGCACTTCAATGGCAGCAAAAAAGGCATCCATGTCAATATGAATAATTTTCCGCGATGTATCATTCATTAAAGGAAAAATCAGCATCCTCTCCTCACCTCTCTTTCTAGTATAGCCTAACTTTCCCATTTACGCCAAAAATCACTACAATCCTCTATGAAAAAAGATGAAAACATGCAAGCTTTTTGTAAGTTTTTTCATTTATTTTCAAGGGTTTCTCCCTTGTATAAAGTGGTTACAAGTGGTATAATAGGAAGCATAAAGACGCATTGTGTCTAAATATAAAAGGAGAACCCTCATGTCAACAAAGGTTAAGACAAAAAATGTAACTGAAGACATTTTCGCCCAAGCTTGGGAAGGTTTCAAAGGGAATGACTGGCAAGAAAAAGCTAGCGTGACCCGCTTTGTTCAAGCTAACTACACTCCATATGACGGAGATGAAAGTTTCCTTGCAGGTCCAACGGAACGCTCTCTTCATATCAAGAAAATCATTGAGGAAACAAAAGCAGGGTACGAAGATACTCGCTTCCCAATGGATGTCGATCGTGCAACTTCAATCGCTGATATCCCAGCTGGTTTCATCGACAAAGAAAACGAAGTTATCTTCGGTATTCAAAATGATGAATTGTTCAAATTGAACTTTATGCCTCGTGGTGGTATCCGTATGGCTGAAACAACATTGATTGAGAACGGCTATACTCCTGATCCACTTCTCCATGAAATTTACACAAAACATGCGACAACTGTAAACGACGGTATCTTCCGTGCTTATACATCTGATATCCGCCGTGCTCGTCACTCTCACCACGTTTCTGGTCTTCCAGATGCCTACTCACGTGGACGGATCATCGGTATGTACGCTCGTCTCGCTCTTTATGGTGCAGACTACTTGATGGAAGAAAAAGTGGCAGACTGGAACTCGATCAACGAAATCGATGAAGAGTCAATCCGCCTTCGTGAAGAAATCAACTTACAATACCAAGCATTGCAACAAGTTGTTCGCTTAGGTGACCACTATGGTGTAGATGTTCGTCGTCCTGCTTTGAATACAAAAGAAGCAATCCAATGGACAAATATCGCTTTCATGGCTGTATGTCGTGTGATTAACGGTGCAGCAACCTCACTTGGACGTGTCCCAATCGTACTCGACATCTATGCTGAACGTGACTTAGCTCGTGGAACATTCACCGAGTCAGAAATCCAAGAATTTGTCGATGACTTTGTATTGAAACTTCGTACTGTTAAATTTGCTCGTACCAAAGCCTTTGACGAAATCTACTCAGGAGACCCAACCTTCCTTACAACTTCTATGGCAGGTATGGGGAATGACGGCCGTCACCGTGTTACAAAGATGGACTACCGTTTCTTGAATACTCTTGACAATATCGGCAACTCTCCAGAACCAAACTTGACTGTTCTTTGGTCTGAACAACTTCCATATTCATTCCGTCGCTACTGTATGGCAATGAGCCACAAGCACTCTTCTATCCAATACGAAGGGGTAACCACAATGGCTAAAGACGGATACGGTGAAATGAGCTGTATCTCTTGCTGTGTATCACCACTTGACCCAGAAAGCGAAGACAAACGCCACAATATCCAATACTTCGGAGCACGTGTAAATGTCCTTAAAGCCCTTCTTTCAAGTTGGAACAATGGTTATGACGATGTCCATAAAGACTATAAAGTATTTGATTGCGTAGAGCCAAATAACTCTGAAATCTTCGAATACGACGAAGTTATCGCAAACTTTGAAAAAGCGCTTGATTGGTTGACTGATACTTATGTAGATGCGATGAATATCATTCACTACATGACAGATAAGTACAACTACGAAGCTGTTCAAATGGCATTCTTGCCAACCTTCCTTCGCGCAAACATGGGATTCGGTATCTGTGGATTTGCAAACACCGTTGACTCACTTTCTGCAATTAAATACGCACAAGTAAAACCAATCCGTGACGAAGACGGCTTTATCTACGATTACGAAGTAACTGGTGACTTCCCACGCTATGGTGAAGATGATGACCGCGTAGATGACATTGCAAAATGGCTCATGGAAGCATTCTTCTCACGCTTAGACAAGCATAAATTGTACAAGAATGCAGAGGCAACTGTTTCAATCTTGACAATCACTTCAAACGTTGCTTATTCTAAACAAACAGCGAACTCACCTGTCCACCGTGGAGTATTCCTAAACGAAGATGGCTCTGTCAATACTTCTAAAGTTGAATTCTTCCCACCAGGTGCAAACCCAACTTCTAAATCCCGTGGTGGTTGGTTGCAAAACTTGAATTCATTGTCTAAACTGAACTTCAAACATGCAAATGACGGAATTTCATTGACAACTCAAGTATCACCAAAAGCACTCGGTAAAACATTCGACGAGCAAGTTAGCAACTTGGTCACAATCCTTGATGGTTACTTTGAAAATGGCGGACAACACGTAAACTTGAACGTTATGGACCTTCAAGACGTTTATGACAAGATCATGAACGGTGAGGACGTTATCGTACGTATCTCAGGTTACTGTGTAAACACGAAGTACCTTACTAAGGAACAAAAGACTGAATTGACACAACGTGTCTTCCACGAAGTTCTTTCAATGGACGACCACGCTGCTGAAATTGCAGGAAACTAATAAGACAAAAACCAATTCCATAAAATGGAATTGGTTTTTTCGGCTCTTTATCAACTGTAGTGGGTAGATGAAAAGCTATAGTTCTTTCGTTTACTTTTATACTCAATAAAAATCAAAAGTAGACTAGCTTTCACAATTAAGAATTGTGAAAGGTTGGAAATGAGAGTAGCACCGCTACTTTCCTTATAATCGAAGCCGAAGGTAGAACGAGCCTTCACCAAGGCGAGTTGACGAAGGATCCTTTTGATTTTTAAAGAGTATTCGTACTAGGCAAGGATCTGCAGGCTGCTTCAACAGTCTAAGGACTGTTGAAGGTTGGAAATCATACTGACGATAGTCAGTAACAATCGTAGAGTACGGCAAAGTGAGTTCCAATCATCTAGAAGATGATTGGAAGCTGGAAATAAAGAAACGAAGTTTCCTCAATTCATCTAGAAGATGATTGGAAGTTGGAAATAAGGAAACGAAGTTTCCACAATCGTCGAAGTAATAAAAGGTAAACGAAATGAGTATAAAACACTATGACAACAGAAGAAATGATATACTCCCCTTATAGTGGACAGTGAAAAAACAAAAATTCACTAGAAGCTAAAGGGGAGTTTTCCTATGTCTAAAAGAAGTCCAAAGTCAGT
>NZ_JBUEQR010000009.1:0-114338 GCF_054968985.1 Streptococcus sp. 1F3
CGCAACAACGGCCTTGCACCTCTTGAAATGAGGAACAAGGCCGTCGCTTAAATCTTTTATTATTTCATTGTCCACTTGACAGGGAGCAGTTCAGAAGAAGTCCATATAATCTTCTAGGGGGATCTCTATTTTTTACTCTTTCAAGAGCTTTGGAACAAAGAGAGGATGGCCCTCAAAGCAAATGAATAGAAATATTGGAAATCTATTTCGAGCTTCGACTAGCTTCTTCTCTTACTCGGTAAGACTGTCGTAAGAAAGAGACAACTTGTAAAGAAGAAACTCAACCAGACAACAGTTCCTCCAAAATCCTTGCTACCTGTAGCAGGAAGATTTCCTTCTTTGGTATGGCGAGTAACTGCTCCAATATCAGACACCTTTCCTGTAGAAACAGATGGAGAGATTGATTCTTTAACAAGGGCTGCTCCATCCTTTGAAGATATAGGTTTAGGAAGCCGTACAGGTTGTGGTTGTAAGTTGCCAATAACTGGAGTTTTGGCTTGTTTCTCAGGTAGTTCTTTCCCTGGTACAACTACAACTCCTTGAGGCTTCACTCCATCTAATTGCTGAATAGCTACTTGTAAGGCTGTCAGTGTGCGGTCTATCTCTTCCTGACTGACCAATTCCTTAGCTAAAATAGTCTGTGCCTCTGCTAGGGCTTGTTGATAGATAGCTAGGCTTGATGGTGTGGCGTAGAGGTACGAAGCTGCTGTTGCTTGGAAAGCTGGTTGATCTGCTACAAGATTTTTCAAGGTTGCTTGATTGCCAGCACGGCCATCTAATTCTGCGATGGCTTGTTCTAACTGAGCAAGTGCCTGATCGACCTGTTCTTGGCTAGCCTGTGGATCGCTAAGAATGGCTTGTGCCTCTGCTAGAGCTTGCTCATATCTCGCTTTTGTCATTTCACTTGCAAAAAGATAGTTGGCTGCTGTTTTTCTCCGATTTTCATCTTTTTGGACGAGTTGGTTTAGAGCTGTCCTATCTGTCTCTTTGCCATCTAGGGCTTGTTGAGCTTGTCGAAGTTGTTGCAACTGAGCATCGACCTCTTTTTGGGTCACATTCTCTTTAGCCATAAGCAGTTGCCCCATCCGATAAGCTGTATCGTAAAGATTTTTCTTCTCTTTAGTGGCATTGTAGTAAGCGGGTGAAGCTACAAGTTCTTGGTAGGTTCCCAGTTCAGCAGACAATTGAGCTAAATCAGTTGCTTTCCCGTCTAGGGCTTTCCATGCTTGAGTCAAATTTTTCTTTAATTGATCCAAGCTTTCCTGATTCGTCTTTTCACCAACAGCTGTTTTAGCCGCAGCTAAAACTGTTTCATAGTCAGCCACCTTACTTTCAGTAGCATTGTAGTAAGTAGACTGTGTTGGTAAGGATTGCAACTGCTCTATCAAAGCAAGTAATGCTCTCTTGTCACTGATCGTTAAGGATAAATGATTATTTTGATTCGCTACCACTTCTACTTCTTTTAGGTCTTCTAAAATTTCAACACCAGCTGGTAAATTGATATGGAGCTGGTATTTACCTGCTGGTAAATCCTTTCCATATCCATTGGCAACATATTTTGCCAGCGGTAGTACAAAGACACGACCATCCGCATCCATCAGGCTTACTGTTGCAGTTTCAGGTACCGCTTGATTGAATTGCACATCGACAGGAGACCAAATACGAGGACGAGCTAGGAAATCAAGTGATTGATAGCTGTTATTTTCTCCTATTTGAACAGGAAGAATGGTCTGACTGACTAACTTGAGATAATCTTGATCATAGGCAAGCAATTCAACACGATAGTCTCCAAATGGAAGTGAAATGGCTCCAGAAGGAGTTAGAGTTGTCTCCACTACATTACCACCTGCATCACGAATAACATAAGAGTATCTACTTGCAATAGGAGTCAATTGATCTGCATCTTTCAAGTCAATTCTGAGTCGACCAGATTGATTATCTGGGCTGATTATTTCAACCAGTGGTAGCTCTTGTCTATTTCCCGCATGATCTTCTACTGCATAATAGAAATCCTGAAGAGCTATTTCACTAGGCAGAGTATAGCTTCCATCTTCATTTGGTGCTACAAAGACTTTGTTATCAAAATAGATTTGTTTTCCATCTTTCTCTAAAGTTCCGGTCGTATAACCATTTCCATTCTCGTCTTTAGATATATAAAAGACTTCTTCACTACGGATACCTGAACCACCTTTTTCAATAACTGGACGTGGTCGGAAAGTGCGACTACTTTCATTGTAGATTCCAGTTGTAATCTCTGGGCTTTGGCGATCTAGGCGCACATTAAATTGGATCACTTGCTCCTTAGCTCCTGGAACCATAGGGAAGTAACGTACAACATACTGGTAGTCTCCTTCTGGCAGGTCGGCTCCATTTTGATCTACTCCCTTCCAGATTGTTTCAGAAACAATTGTTGATTTAGGATTTCTCTCATCTCCGGAGTAATAGTTTTTATCTCCTTCTGCTCCTCTACTCTGCCAGAGGGGATTTTTCAAGTCCGTATCATCTGCTGCATAGACACTAGCAACTAAATTACGATAATTCCTTAAAAATACTCCTTTTAGGGCAATCAAATCTTGATTATCATCTCCATTTGGTGAAAAAGCAAGCCGAATATTTCCAGTTTCATCTAACTGAAGGAAGGGGTTCCCTTTTAGACCTAGCTGACTACCCAAAATCATAGGATCACGATCACTACGTGCTTCTCTAGAATGGACATACTCAGAAGCATCTGTTACCAAAGCAGTAGCCTCACTATTTCCTGGTGCTGCCCCATCTCCTGTCCGTTCAAAGTAAAAACCATTTTGATTATCTTTCAAAAGATCATAGATGCTCTTTTCAAGAACTGGAAGATTTTGCCACTCCCCTTTAAAGCCAACGTAAGGAATGCTGACAACTTCTTGATCATCTGCATCCAAGAAACGAACAAAGCCTTCTAAATAATATCCATTTGGCATTTCTTTTAAAAGTTCGTCATGGAAGCGACTTGCATCTACATCAATGGTAATCTCTGTACTGCTATTTGCTTGCACAGTGACGGTCTGTCCCTTAATTTGGTCTAGGAACCTTGGAGCGAGGGTAATACGACCATCCACCACTGTATCTGTTGTCAATTCTGTGACATAGGTCAGTGTCTTTGCTTGATCACTTATATTGTGAAGAAGGAGCGATAAACGAAACTTAGAGTCAACATTTCCTAAACTGATGCTCGCATTGTCATTTTTTCCTGTAACATATACATCTTTTGTCATAGCAGCATAGGTATTGACAATCCCCGCTCCTTGTTGCCTTGGTGATGTGTAGGCCTTGGTTTCCTCATTAACATGTGGAGTTGCTGTACTCATCATCAAGTGCTTCATTAACTTCTCAAGCTCTTCAGGGGTCTTGGTTGGAAACCTATTGATGAGATACTGCTTTAATAAGACAGCTACCCCAGCTACATGAGGAGTTGCCATACTAGTTCCATTTTTGGATTCATATTTCCCATCATTGATAGAAGAATAGATCGCACCCCCAGGTGCTGCAATATCCGGTTTTAATTCCCCATCTGCACTTAGACCCCAACTAGAAAAATCTGATAATTTCTTCGCATTTGGATTTGGAATCATGCCCATTTGTTTGTTAAACTGCAGTTGATAAGTGCCTCTTGACAATTCTTCTCCTGCTCCAAGCGGAATAAAGGCACTAGGAATTTCTCTAGCAGCAGCATCAAGCGACATGTTAAGGTTTGCTCCCTCTTGATTATTGAAGATAACAACCCCTATCGCCCCTTTCGCTTTTGCATTGTTAATTTTATCTGTAAAGGTAATCTCACCACGCTTAATGAGGGCAACTTTTCCGGTTAAATCCAGAGCATTGAGATCCGTCTCACGTCCCAAGCCTGCATAGACATAATC
The DNA here is from genome assembly GCF_054968985.1 of Streptococcus sp. 1F3. Lineage (NCBI taxonomy): Bacteria > Bacillati > Bacillota > Bacilli > Lactobacillales > Streptococcaceae > Streptococcus > Streptococcus sp. 1F3. Next base: position 3,894 of record NZ_JBUEQR010000009.1, read on the forward strand.
ATAAGATTTTCCTGCTTCAAATTCCTTAGTACTCTCAGATACGACTACTGGAACTTTTTTCGCAGGGGAAGCCTCAGACTGAACGATTGACATCATCTCACTTGTAATCATAGAGTTGTTGTAAGAAGCAACTGAAATAGCACCTGAAGCTGTAGAAGGATTTGCCACTAGACCGTAGTCAGGATTTTCTGCCAAGGGAGCTGCGTGACCTGAACCAAAAGCACCATCATTTCCTGCTGCAATAACCACGATTACTCCTGCTTTCTTTGCACGGTCAATGGCATCATCAAGAGCTGAACCAACATTTATCAAGGAACCATTTGCCCCTCCCAAGCTAAGATTGATACTATCTGCCCCTAATTTTACAGCATCTTCTATCGCACGTACATAGATAGACGCAGTAGTTCCTGGATTGTTATCTGAAAAGACCCGCAAAAAAATGAGTTGGGCTTCTGGTGCAACACCATAGATGTATTCTCCACTACTATCTACTTTCGTGGGATTCCCAACAGCAATTCCTGAAACATGCATTCCATGTGAACCCTCATCTTTTTCCTTGATTTCAGAATTACTATCCATGTAATTGTGGGCAAAGATAACCTTGTCACTATACCATTTCCCATAGTTGATACCAGCACTTTCCTTTACCGCTTCAAAAGATGCCTGATTAGGATACTTTGCTGTAGAGGCATCTGTCAGATGTAAAACATCATGTTCAACATCTAATCCAGAGTCAATGACTGCAACAACCATTCCCTCTCCCTTATATCCTGCTTCCCAAACAGGTGGGACATGAATAATTTGATTGCTACTGTCACTCAAGGGCTGAGCAGGTTGAGCTTGTTTTTCCACAGCAGCCGAATCTAGCACAGCTTCCTTTGATATCATTGAGGAGGCTGGCACTGGAGCGGTTTCCTCTGTTGCTACTGGAGGCGTTGGTGCTAGGGAGTCGTCCTTTGTTACCGTCGGAGAAGCTGGCGCTGGAGTCGTTTCCTCTGTTGCTACTGGAGCAGGAGTTGTCTCTACGCTCTCGGTGAGGGCTTCTTCTGGTTTTTCTTGATTAGAAGTCGCAAGACTAGGAGCCAGTGCTATTTCTTTCTCATCAGTCTGAGGTGCTATTTCTTCTACCTTCGTAGAACCATTCTCTCCTATCTCGTTCTGATTTCCAACAGCTAGACTACTTTCTGCTCCTCCTTGGGGAGAGACTTGCCTTTCTTCTGCCAAAACAGGACCAGCTACTGAAAACATAGCCATACCCAGCATCACAGAAACAAGACCTAGCTTATACTTCCGTAAAGAAAAATGCTCTTTTTTCATAGGTATCTCCTTAAAAATAAAATGATACAGCTTTCCGTCTGAATCTTATTATCTATAATAATAAAAACATTCTGAAAATTCAAGTATTTCCAGAATATTTTTCTATTTTTAAAGAGATTTTTTATTTTTAAGAGAAAAGGAGGATAAGCGTTTGCAAAATAATAAAAAAAGAGCATCTCTACCCTTTCTTCTAATACTCAATAAAAATCAAAAGTAGACTAGCTTTCGCAATTCTTAATTGTGAAAGCTTGGAAATGAGAGTAGCACCGCTCATTTCCTTATAATCGAAGCCAAAGGTAGAACGAGCCTTCACCAAGGCAAGTTGACGAAGGATCCTTTTGATTTTTTAAGAGTATAAGGAAACATCTACGCTCACAGTGAAGCTAGCCAGCTGAACTGTTATAACCCTTTCCTTTATAAATAACAATTTTTTCGTTTCAATTTAGAATAAAATGCAAGCTAAAAGCTCACTTCGCTCGCTACTTATTTTGTACCTATCAACTGATTCCTGCATTCCCTCTATACACGATTCAGCATGAACAGTCGCTTCCAGAGACGCTACAATGACCTGATACAATTCCTTACGTTTCTCAATCCACAAGGGACGATTATCCTCATCATAGGTACGATTAGTGAGAAAGATGGCTGCTAACTGCTTTTCTGGATTGACCAAAAGAAAGGGACCCGTATAACCTGTATGGTCCAACCAACCACCCGCTTCAAGGTTCCAGACTATTGAGCGTGGTTTCGAAAAACTGATATTTTGAGCTAGATCTCTGGCAAAAGCCTCTTCCAGATAATGGTTGAGGAAAACTTTCAAGTCTGCTAAGGTCGAAAACAAACCTGCCGAACCACAATGTACTCCCAATACCTTAGCCTTGGGATCATGGACCATACCTGCTTGCTTTCCTTTCACGGTTGGAACTGCCATCTCAACTGGACCAAATTGTGTCTCTAGCATGCCCCAAGGTGTGAAAAGTTGATTCTTGAGCAGAAGATCTAAGGGCTGAGCAAGCAACTCTTCCAGCATAAAGCCAAGTAAAATCAGATTGACATCTGTATAGCGAAAACTCTTATCCGTCGTCACCCGAAGCTCTTCAACAGCTTCCTTGAGGCTCTCAAAATCCAAGCTATCCCGATTTGGAATATAGGGATCGATCCCTGTTGTATGGGTGACCAATTGGCGAATGGTTACACTGCCATCATGAAATCGAGGATAGTAGGTCTTCAAAGGCTGATCCAATTCAATCTTTCCGGCTTGCAGTAAAAAAATCAGGATTGTGCCTACCCCGACAACTTTCGAAACCGATGCCAGATCATAGGTCAATCCTGGTTGCGTGGGCAGGTTTTCTTCACTGTTGCCCACATAATACTCTTCCCACTTGCCGTGGTGATAGAGGGCTACACTTGCTCCTCTATATAATTTTTCAGCTATTTGCTGGTCCATTTTTTCTACAATAGCCTTCATTTTTCAAACCATAATTCAATATTACTGCTATCTGTCGTCTGCAAAAAGCGCCCTTTCTTGTCCTTAAAGAAAGGAACCTGTAACTTCTCTTCTAGGGCTGTCCAGTCCATATCTGCTGGGACAGGGATACGTAAGCTATCTAAGTCCCAAGTCTTGTCTGCCTCAATCAGTAAATCCTCTCCCCTAGCTTCACGAAATTCCAGTATCTCTTGCCCTGGTAACAGACACTCATAAAGGGTACGACTTTCTTCAGGCTGAGGTGTATTGATGATAACTTTCTCAATTGAAAAAGCTGTCAATTTCTCAAAGCCATCTAGCTTACGAAAGACTACTGGCGGTAAAATCTCAACCAGCTGTGTCAGATCCTCTTCTGCATGGAGCAAGAAAAGATCATTTTCTGGCGAAACACTTTCAAAAGCATACCCCCTTGCACCTTTATAAAGCTTGGTAAAGACTGCACCACGTGCCAATAAGGCTTCAATTTCTGCAGGATTCTCTACCCGCACCACGATTTTATGAAGCTTTTTTGTGCCTTTTACTGCTCGTGTCCGCATACTTGGCGATTCAACCAAGACCAGCTTTGGCTCCAAGGTCTCCCTATCTCCAAATTCTGCAAAGGCTGCATCTTCCAAATGGGTCTTAAAACCAAGATTATCCTCTAAAAATCGCTGATTCACTCTACGATTGTTCATCCGAATAACTGGAATTATCTTCTTCACTTTCATTCTATCCATTTCCCTTATTCAATACTTCTCTATTGTAATGGAAAACAATAAAATTTACAACTAATTACCGACAAGAAGCCAGAACACTTCCCCCTGCATACAAGGCACTTTTTTCCATTCCTCATCCCCATATTTCAATAGACAAAAGACGAGAATGAAAAAGAGGCCTTGCGACCTCCTTCTCTCTTATCCGTAGATTAGCTTATAAAGGGCTACTGCACTGATACCTGCTGCGATTGGTGCAAGGACTGGTACCCAGGCATACCACCATTTTGAGTCTGCTTTTGCTTGACCAAGAACTGCTTGTGGCAATAATTGGTGCAAGATACGTGGACCCAAGTCACGGGCTGGGTTCAGTGCTGGACCAGTTGGGCCACCGACTGCAGCTACAAGCGCCATCACCAAGAAGCCGAGTGCCAAGTGAGAGACATTTAAGCCCGGACTTAGGAAGTTACTCATTTGAATCTTCAAGGTTGGATCAGATAAATTTGCTCCTTGTTTCGCTGCAAAATGAAGGACTTCTGCCCCAAAGTAGTGCTTGGTAATCGCCATTGCCCCAAAGAACAAAACGAATGAGCCAAAGAACTCGTTCAAAAATCCGTTCATCCATGATGCCTTGCGACTAGCTACTGTACCATCATCAAGGGCTGAAATAGTTGAAAATGAACCCAAGATATGATTTGGATTGTCTGTCTTTAAGAAGTAGGGACGATAGATACCGACCACCACTGCTTGACCTGCAATTGCACCAAGTAGCTGCGCTGTGATATAACCGGGAACCAAGGCCCAGTCAAAATAACCAGATACAGCTAAACCAAGGGTAAAAGCTGGATTAATGTGGTTTCCAGAAACATTTCCAAACATCAAGGCTGGCATCATAACTGCTAAACCATAACCGATGGCAATCAAAATCCAACCTGAGTTGTTTCCTTTTGTGCCTTTCAAATCAACATTAGCCACTGTCCCATTTCCCAAGATAATGAGCAAGGCAGTTGCAAGAAATTCTGTAAGGTACTTAATATGTACTGCTACATCCATTTTTTCATATTCCTCCAAACATTTTTAGACAAACACTATTGTATCAGCTATAATAGGGAATGTAAAGAATATTTTACTATTTAAGGAGAAATGTATGCGTTTTAATCAATTTTCTTATATCCAAACACCCCCAGAAACCATGCTAAAAGAGTTAGCAGGCTTAGGATTTTCCCTCCATCCAGAAATCAGTGACAAGGAAAACTTGATGCGCTTTGTCCGTAGGGTCTTATTTTTAACAGAAAACACAGACATCGCTCTATCAAACCTTCTTGCAGATTGGGAAACCGACCTCTTGACCTTCTTTCAATCCGACAGGGAAGTATCCGACCTCATTTTCTATCAAGTAGCCCTTCAGCTACTCGGCTTTGTACCCGGGGTAGACTATACGGATGTTATGGAATTTGTCTCAAGCAGCCAATTTCCGATCCCCTATACTCATCTACTTGAAAATCTCTACCAGCTTCTAGCAACCCGAACGAAGTCTGGGAACACCCTGATTGACCAACTGGTCAGCGATGGACTGATTGCTGAAGATCAAACCTATCATTTCTTCAATGGAAAGTCCCTTGCAACCTTCTCAACGAGCCGACTCATCCGTGAAGTGGTCTATGTCGAAACACCTGTTGACACAACCAAATCCGGGCAGACAGATCTGGTTAAAGTTTCTATTTTACGTCCTACCATTGCAGAAAAAATTCCTGCAGTTATCACCAACAGTCCTTATCATCAAGGAGTAAATGATCAGGCTAGCGACAAGGCCTTGCACCAGATGGAAGGAGAGCTGACGATCAAAAAGCCTAAAGAAATCACACCAAGTCAGACAGTGGTTCACACCTTACCCGCTGATACCCAAACACTTCCTATCAGTAAGGCGACTGAAAAGCTCGGGCATATCGGCTCCTACTCACTCAATGATTATTTCTTGGCTCGTGGCTTTGCTAGCATTCACGTCTCAGGGGTGGGAACCCTCGGTTCGACTGGTATGATGACCTCAGGAGATTACCAGCAGGTCTACAGCTTCAAAGCTGTGATTGACTGGCTCAACGGTCGAGCAAGAGCCTATACAGACCACACTCGCTCGCACATCGTTCTTGCTGATTGGGCAAATGGGAAGGCGGCAACAACTGGACTGTCCTATCTAGGTACTATGTCAAACGCTCTGGCTACAACGGGGGTGGAGGGGCTGGAAGTAGTCATTGCTGAAGCTGGCATTTCTTCATGGTATGACTACTATCGGGAAAATGGGCTTGTAACAAGCCCCGGTGGCTACCCAGGTGAGGACCTCGATAGCCTGACTGCTCTAACCTACTCGAGAAGTTTACAAGCAGGCGACTTCCTCCGAACCAAAGACCAATACCAAGCTGCATTTGACGCTGAAAGGCAAGCACTTGATCGGACAACTGGCGACTACAATTCCTACTGGCATGACCGCAACTACCTTCTTCAGGCTGATAAGGTTACCTGCGAAGTCGTCTTTACCCATGGAACACAAGACTGGAATGTCAAGCCGATTCATGTCTGGAATATGTTTCATGCCTTACCTCAAGAAGTTTCTAAGCACCTTTTCTTCCACCATGGTGCTCACGTTTATATGAACAACTGGCAATCCATCGATTTTAGAGAATCAATGAATGCTCTACTGACACAAAAATTGCTAGGACAAGACAATCAATACCAACTTCCTCAAATCATTTGGCAAGATAACAGTCTGGAACAAAGCTGGACAGAACTGGAACATTTTGGGGGACAAAAAGAGCGGACCTTCCCTCTCGGAAAAGATATCCGCACGATTCAGAACCAATATCCAACAGACATCTTTTCTAGCTATAGCAAATCCTATCCTCGCTTTTTAAAAGATCTCTTTGAAGATAAGGCACAACAGGCTACGATCGATCTCCCTCTGTCAGAAGAGTTACACCTAAATGGGCGAGTCCGTCTCAAGCTCCGTATCAAATCAAGCCTGTCCAAGGGGCTCTTATCTACACAAATCTTGGACCTAGGTCCTGCTAAGCGCCTCGCTCCAATTCCTCAGATGAAGGCTCGAGCTAGTCTTGATAACGGTCGCTTCTACGCTATGGAAAACTTAATGGAACTTCCATTTGTTGAAAGCCCTTATCGCGTCATTACAAAGGGCTATCTCAATCTGCAAAACCGCACCAATCTCTTGAAAATTGAACACCTACCTGCAAATGAATGGGTTGATTTCGAATGGGAATTGCAACCGACTATTTATAAATTCGCTAAAGATCGTACCATCCGCGTCCTCCTTTATACGACAGACTTCGAATGCACCATTCGTGATAATAGCGACTGGCAGATCGACATTGATTTAGCCAATTCGGCATTAAGCATGCCACATACATAGAGATTGATTTGCTTTTATACTCAATAAAAATCAAAAGTAGGCTAGCTTTCACAATTAAGAATGGTGAAAGGTTGGAAATGAGAGTAGCACCGCTCATTTCCTTATAATCGAAGCCGAAAGTAGAACTAGCCTTCACCAAGGCAAGTTGACCAAGTATCCTTTTGATTTTTAAAGAGTATTAGTATGGTTGTTTCGTTTCCTTTTAGTACTAGGCAAGGAGCTGCAGGCTGCTTCAACAGTCTAAGGACTGTTGAAGGTTGGAAATCATACTGACGATAGTCAGTAACAATCGTAGAGGACGGCAAAGTGAGTTCCAATCGAAAGGAGCCGGGACGTAAGCCCAGCTCCTTTCGATATTCTATTGAGCAAGATTAGAATCACTCTAAAACGTTATCAACCAAGAGAACTAGTAAATAAAGTAGGGTGAAGCATTCTAGTCCTCTTGACAGTAAGGTTTTTTAAATCCTACAATGGGTGAATAGTCACTCCTTGTACAACACGGTTAACAGTCCCAGTTGGAGACGGTGTATCTGGGAGATTCTTACACTTGACTGCAGCCATAAGGGCAAAGGTCTGTCCAAACAAAATGTATGGGAAGGTCAAGAAGACATCTGGTAGGGCTGCTCCACCTTCTGCAAGGACAAAGTTCGGTGCTTCAGTCCCTGCTAATTTATCTGCAGATAGTGCCACAATACGGGTTACAATCTGATCACCATAGACTTCATTGATTAAGTCCACATCATACTGTCTTGTATACGCATCATTTGAAGCAAAAAGTAGGACAATTGTTTTTTCATTGATAAGTGACTTTGGTCCATGACGGAAGCCAAGTGGAGACTCATACATGGTCGCAATCTTTCCAGCCGTCAGTTCCAAAATCTTTAATTGAGCTTCATGGGCAAGACCATAGAAGCCACCAGCTCCTAGATAAATCACCCGCTCAAAGTCTAGATCAACCAACTCCTGCACATAGTCTTCGCGACCTAGTACATCCTGACCAAGACGTGCAATCACATCGACCCAACCTGCTTTCACTTCCGCTGTTTCTGGCGAGAAGACGAGCAAGGCTGTCAAAGCCATACAAGTATAGCTACCTGTCATCGCAAAGCCCTTATCATTTGATAAGGCAGGTTGAAGCAAGAGCAGATTGGCTGCATCCCCTTCTGCTGCCTGTGCTAATTTTCCTTCTGGTGCACAGGTAATCGTCACCTGATAAAGAGTATGGACTAATTTTTTAGCAATTTCAACCGTTGCCAAGCTCTCTGGAGAATTTCCGCTTCGTGCAAAGGAGACGAGAATCGTCGGAATATCTGCCTGTAAATAATCATGTGGACGACTAACAATCTCAACCGTTCCAACTGTCACAAAGCGAATGTGCTTCATATCATTAACCTGATTTAAATGATTGGCAATACTTTGACCAACGAAGTCTGACGTTCCAGCACCTGTAAAGATAACTTGAACAAAGTCATGCTTTGCCTTAATATCATCTAAAAATGCCGTAATCGTCTCTAGCTTATCATGATAGAGCTGATAGGCTTCTTTCCACAAGCTTGGTTGCTGATAAATCTCAGGCGCTGTAATAATTGCACCCAGTCTTTCTAATTCTTCCTTTGGTAAGTGAAACATAGGACCTCCCCCTTGGTGGTTATAACCAGTTTTTCTTTTATTATACTCTTTAAAAGCGCTTCCGTCAAGATAAAATAGGGCTATCTAGTAAAAATATCGCTAAATATCATATCTCCCCCTTTCACTAATCGTGCCAGCCTGCATCAAAGTATGATATAATAATAGGCGTATCACCTTCGATATACGATTTGTTACTACAAAGGAGAATAACCAACCATGATGAATATGCAACAGATGATGAAACAGGCGCAAAAATTACAAAAGCAGATGGAAAAAAGCCAAGCAGAACTCGCAGCAACCGAGTTTGTAGGAGCATCTGCTCAAGATTTGGTTTCCGTACGCTTTACAGGAGATAAGAAGCTCATAGCCATTGATTTCAAGCCTGAAGTAGTAGACACAGAGGACATAGAAACTCTACAAGAGATGACCATTCAAGCAGTCAATCAAGCACTAACAAAAATTGACGAAGCTACGCAAAAAACACTCGGCGCTTTTGCAGGAAAATTACCCTTTTAGACTTGCCGGTGAGAAACAAAGCTAGTCACTCTGATAGCTCTCTTATCAGGGAGTGCGAACAATCAAAAACCACTAAAACAATCATCTATTGATTGAACCAATGATACATCTATGCTAATACTCAACAAAAATCATAAAATACCTCTTGAAGCAAGATTTGCTCTTCTTCAAGAGGTATTTTTTCCGAGCTTTTAGCCCGTATTCAATGAAGATATGAAAGGCCTTTAAAAATTCGGAAGCAGGACAAAGAAGCAAACTTTTTAGTTTGCTTCTTCAATGTTTATGAAGTATAAGGGATAAGTGGCCTACTCTTTCTCTTTTTTCTTGTAAAAGAGTGAGCCAAGGAGGGTCACACCTAGAATAGAAAGCCAAGCGCTGGTCTTGCTACCAGCAGCTGGTAGGGCAGCTTTTTCTACTTTAGTTTCTTTTAGTTCCCGGTTTTCTTGAGATTTTTTAGAGGTGTCTGAGGTCTTGCCTACTGGCTCTTTCTCTGACTTATCTTTACCAGTTTCTTCCTTATTCTTATTAGGGAGTTTCTGTTCCTTATCCTTATCTGTCTCAATTGAACCTCCTTGTCCCTTATCTGGGATAGGTTGCTCTTCATCTTTTGGTTTAGGTTGCTCTATAGGTAATAGGGCCAACTGCTCACGTGCTTCTTTTATTGCAGTTGCAAACACGGCAACCTGATTTTGCTCTGCACTAGTCAAGGACCAATCAATAGCATTAATTGACTTGATGAATCGCTCCACACTTTCTGGAGTGTATTTATCCAATTCAGCTAACGGAGGATTCAATTGCAACTCCTCATATACCAGAGCATAATCTGCTGGGAAGTAGGTCAAATTTCTCTTATAGAAAGCATCCATCAATCTGAAAAGATTTTCTTTGATGTATGGCCGTTCTGGGTTATCTGCCCAAACCGCAACCATACTTCCAATCGTTGGAACCGTACTTCCCTCATTGCCCAAGACAGAATCAAACTTGTGCTTGTTAATTCCATCTATTCCTTGATCAAGATTGTAATAACCACTACCCGCCTTATCACGACCGATGACATAGTACCAAGAATCATTGGTATTCAAGATGGCATGTCCCTTATCTGATAGGAATTTAGAAGAAGCAACATGGTAACCATTCCATCCTCCAGTCCAATAAGATACAATCAGATCCTTATCAAAGACTCCTGCATCTTCTTTGGAACGATAATAGATACCATCATTAAAGGCCATCGGCTTCATACCTGTCTTTTTGACAATAGCTGCTAAATCATTGGCATATTGAACAAATTTGCTATACTGTCCAGTTGACTGGAGTAGCTCAAAACCACTGATTCCATGGAAAGCATCATTCGCATACTCATCCAAGCCGATGTTAAAGATCTCTGTTCCCTTACCAGCAAAGTATTCAGCATATTTCTTGACCAAAGCCTTAGTAAAGGCGAGAGCTTCCTCATTATTCAAATTCACTGTTCGACTAGACTTTCCACTTCTACCATTTGGCAAGGTATGGCTAAAGTTGGCATTTTCAATGCCTAGTTGCCCCATAGCTGTCAAGATAGCATCCATATGCCCAGGACTATTCAAGGCTGGAACAAGGTCAATATCCTTTGCTTTAGCATAGGCAATCAAATCATCCATCTCTTTTTGAGTGAGAACTGTTCCTGCTGGATCATTATAGTAACGACGATTTCCTTCAAGAAGAGCTTCCCTAACCTCATCACTTGCATAGACCTTGTTAGGGGTTTCGATCGTCATATCATCTAGCAAGAAACGGAGACCATCATTTCCCACAAGGAGATGAAGAGTATTGTAGCCTAATGTCTGAGCCTTATCGATGATTTCTTCTAAATCTTTCGGTGAGAAGTATTTACGACCTGCATCAATAGAGATTGCTTTGACAGTCATCAGCCTACGAATCCTCTCCTCTGGAGTTAGATTTGCAAGTTCTTCTTTTGAATCATCAACGATGTCATCTTTCGTGCCAATCTCAACGATTTCATCAACCACTTCATGCAGGACTTCTCGCGTACCTACTTCGCGGATATCTGTGATTTCACCATCTTCTCCCTTGAGCAACTCATAAAAGACACGGACTCTTCCTACTTCTCCCTTTCGGGTCACCTTCTTCGTTCCACGAGGGAGATCGGCGTTTTCTACTTGAATAGTCTTATAATCAATCGGTATTTCGTTGACTTCAAGTTCTTTCTTCGTGTGGACTAAATCCTCTAGTTTTCCTGTTTTCTTCAACTCTGACAAACTAGCAACATAACTGTCTAGCATATTTTGAGTGAGGAGATGATCATCCTTTAGACTATCTACAAAATCAGACAACTCTTTCAAGGATTGAAGCAATTCTGGATTCCCATTGCTCCGAAGCTCTTGCAAGACACGATGATAAGCATCATAGTTAAGCGGTGTTTCTTCTTGAACTGGTACGATGAATCTCAATTCTGCTGCAGATTGGAATGTATCAGGAGTATCTCCATAAGAAGCAGTTCCTACCAATACAATCTTCTTAGCCTTAATGGTTCTACCAAAGTCAATCGTCTTTTTCTCTGCATTATCTGCCCAATCTTGAGCGGTAAAGGTATGCTCTTGCCCTTGGTCATCGGTCACTACTAAACGTACATTTTTCAAGATACCATTGCTGCCAGATTGACGAGGAACATATTCGAACTTCGTGATATCTGTTGGTTCTTTCAAGACAATCGTTGCAGGCGTATTGATACTTGTCGCACTCCACGGAGTATGCCATAAAGTTGCTGTGTCACCATCAAAGGCCTTGGCCAACCCTTCACCACTTTGTGCTTGGGCATCCAACGATTCAATCTCATTTGGTAAAATAGCCTGACGTTTCTGAACCAAGCCAGCAATAGATTGATTTACTTGTTCAATCAAGGCTTTAGCATCTTCTACAGAAATGTCTGGATCACTTACTCTGAGAAGGTACAAGGCTTCACGAACTGGATCAAGACTCTCTTTTGTATAAGTATCATTCGCAACGATTGGCAGGTAGTTCCTAAGAGCCCCCTCTACCAACATCGCTCCTGTTACTTCAATTTCTTCGATAACGAGATTATCTAAAATAAAGTCATTATAGCCTCTAAAGTTAGCGTCTCCACCTGTATCTCCATGAGTGTTGGAGGCTGTCCCTGTTGAGTAAATTCCAATCCAGCTCTCACCGCTTTCTGCCCCGTTGACAAGGAAGTTGACACGTTTGGCACGAGACGAATCCGTCCAGGTATTTCCTAGTAAATGCATCTCAGTCTGATTGATATTACTGAAGGCACCTTCACCAATCACAAAAGCGTAGGTATTATCAGAACCAGACTCATAATCAAAACTGACACGATAGGATTTACCTGCCTCAAAGCGATAATTTTGAGGAATTGTTTGATAGATCAAACGCTGTCTATTCACTAGACCATTTGTTTTCAAAGACCAATCACCCTCAATAACATCATCAATTTTCTTACCATTCCAACCTCTTTGGGTATATGGAGCATTCTTTTCAGACAAGTGGGTTCGGTTATCATTGACTCCCTCAGCAGCTCCAATTACAAATGGGAAGATTCCTTGAGCTACATTTTCAAAGTCCTGTGTAAACTTCTTAGCCGTAGGAGTTGTATCATGACCGTCCGCATACATCGCTGATTCATTTTCAAAGATCCGAATATCATCAAAATACGCTGCACCATCTCCTGCCTCTTTCGCCAAGGTCAACGTTACATTAGAAACATCACTGCCTGTTGTAAAGTAGACATACATATTTTGGAAGTAACTCAAATTATCAACCGTTGCAGTAGAAGATAAGGTATTATGAGCATAGGCCTGAACATAGTTCAAAGCAATGGACTGCTTGGTGTAATTGCTCACTTCTTTTTCACCGGTATGAACAGTGATACTTGCTTTTGATTGGCTCCTGTTGTCAATTCCAACATAGGCTGCATATCGTGTATTTGGTTTTAAATCTGTTAATTTCTGAGTGAAGCTGACCTTATCGCTGTTATTTTGAATCCGCAACATATCATTATGTCCCTGAGACTTCACAATGCTTGCTGTATTGGCATCACCAGTCTTTGTCCAATGATCCAAGGTTCCGCTATTGAATCCTTGGTCATAGATATGCATGCCCTCACTCCAAGATACTTCTGGATTGGTCTGCTGTGTCTTGTAAAGTACATAAGGTTGATTCGCTAGTAGATTTAAGGTAATCTGACCATTAACAACTGGAATGAGCTGTTCTTCAACCTTGCCTAGATCTGTTAGCTTGTAGAGGTAAACCGAAGAGTTTGCCCAGTCAGCCGGTAATTGCCAACTTGTTTGACCTGCCTCTGTATTGAAGTAGTACATCTTCTCCTTGTCTTTAGCCAATTGATTTCCATTGGCATCCCAGTTCCAAGGAACTAAGTAAGCACTACCATCCTGGATAACCCGTCCATTCAACGTCACCGTTCTCTGACGATACAAAGGACTCGTCACATCGTTGCTCTTACGAGTGAGAACTAATTGAGCATTATCCTTATCTGTCAGCCTAATCTCCATCTCTGGTACCCATTTATAGGTAGAACCATTGTCTGTCATACTGACAGCTTGACCATTCTTCCAGTTACTTACTGTAAAATGTTGGATGTATTTGGTCATGACATCATGGGCAAATAGATTGGTGATATAGCCATTATAGTCACTACGACCTTGCCAGCCTTCGAAGTCTTTCATGCTATAGCCGCCCAATAGTGGGTAGTTCGCAGCACCACCATAGGAAGGATAATCTCCATTCCAAGCATCTTTTTGATGGTTTCTGATGAAACGTGTGATCGCGCTATTGATCCCTTTATTGGTATAGCCTCCATAAGTGAGATCCGCAGCCCAATGTTGGAAAGTAGAATCGTATTCTCCTCCATGACCCCACTCGATTGCAAAACGCCAGCCTTGGTCAATGATTTCCTTCGCTAGTACGTGCGTTGCCCAAGCTCCATTGTCACCAGATTGCCCATTTCCCCAAACATCCACATAGATGAAATCTAAGCCCTCACCTAATTCAGCTTTGAGATCCTGCCAACGTTTCAAACGATTGTGTGCCAAATCATAGGCCGCATTGATATTGATTCCTTGGTCTAACCAGTTCCAACCATAGCGATAATTGCCATTTGCGTCCTTGCTCAAGATTGCCTCTGTGAAATACTTAGATTCCGGATAGGTTTCAGAAGCGTTGACGTGAATTCCAAGTTTTGCACCGTAAGCCTTGGATTTTTCAATCAAAGTCTTAAAGTCCTTCACTCCACCGATACGTTTTCCAATATCCGCATAGTTCAAATGCCCAGAATCATGCCCTTCTGATCCATATCCTTTTAAGAGAACTCCTTGACCTAGACCATCTGTATGTAGGGCAATCTTCTTAATCCCATCTAAGGTCATCAAGAATGGATTTTGTGCTTGTGATCCAAAGTTCATCGCAATACGGTAAGCAGCAATATCCTTAACGCTCTCCCATCCCTTTGGATTATTCATAATTTCACGATAAGCAATCGCACCGTCCTGCCAATCAACTACTTGGTCATTGTTTATATCTTCAGTAAAGATGACCTTAGCACTTGGCAATTCTAGGGTGTATTCTGGAAATACAATGCTTCTGTGAGCCCTTTGCCATTGCCATGGAGAACTTGCGATTCCTACATAGTTCTTATCTCCTACTGTCTGCTTATATGCTGACACGCGAGTGAAGTCGTCTGCCCCTCCTCCATAACTATTTTGAGAGTTACTCCAAACACCCGCTGCAACCTTATCAGTCGAAACAAAGCCGTACATGAAGCCTGAACCAAAATCACCCATCGGATTTCTTACATCCACATGGACATCTCCTGATTGATGGGTATTGTTTGACATCCTTGCTCCGTCAAATTTAGCTTGATTTTGATCGCTTGATACAGAAACCAAAGGAAGGGTCAAGAAATTCAAACTAGACAAAAGTTTCTTTGTACTATCAATCCTTTTACCGTAAACTACTTCGTTATGGTTGTCGATATTGGTAATGTCAAAATGAAGCTGATTATTCTCAATTTTAAGTCGAACAGTGATATCTGCATCAATCTTTTGATCAGCCTTTTGTATCTTTAAGACATACTCAGCTGTCTTGTCATCAATCTTGCGATAGGTAACCTGTGGCTCGATTTCATGATCATTGATCGTAACCTTCCGAGTAGGAACCACCTGACCATACATCTTGTTACCCTTGTAACTGTACTCTTTAATCCGTGGGAAAGTGGTGTCAATGATTGCTTCTAAAACATCCGATTTAATCGTATCATAAACAATCTGACTGTCATCCACTACTGGTCCAGTTTCTTTGTCACTATCTGGCTGCGACGGAGCAACATTCTCCTGATTGTCTGTTTTGATTCCAACAACTGTTCGATCATCGCCATAGCTGCCTGCCTTGACTAGGATACGCTTGCTATCTGCTAAATTATTCACGACAGCACTCGGTAAGGTAATGGTATCAAAAAGAGAAGTTCCATTATTGGTTGCATTTAGCTGACCATCGGCCTTTAGGGTGATGGTTAATTCATTTAGCGAGTTTTTATCCGGTGCAGCAACACGACTTCCCTGATACCAGGCATTTTGATTTGGGGTTTTATGTTCCCAGAACCAACCATCCCGATCGTAACCTACAAAGATATTATTAGCAGCGTCCTTAAATTTTAGGAAAACTCCAAAGCGAGATTTCGCTGCTTCAGATTCTGCCAAAAATTGAAGAGTGACAGAGGCATTGCCATTCTCATCAACTTGTAAGCCTTCTTTTTCATAAAGTGCTGGATTGGCAGCATTATCATTTTGGGCAGTAGAAGACAGTTTATTGTAGCGAACGCCATTTTTTTCAATCACTTCTACTTCACCAGGACTAACCCCTTCTGCTGGCTTCCACTCCTTATAATCAGGCTCATTAGTTGCCCGACGAACCCTTCCCCTAGAAGCTGGTTCCTGATCAGCCTTTGGAGCTGTCTCTAGTTTAGGCGTTTTTTCTTCAGTTCCCTTCTCCTCTTTAGGTACTTCTGTTTCCTTTGGTTTCTCTGTTGCTTCCTTAACAGGTGCACTCTCTGGAGTAGCAACCGGTTGCTCCGGTTGGCTAGCTTTTTCAGAGGCTGGCTCCTCGTTAGAAGCTTCTGCTACTCTAGCCTCCTCAACTGGAGTTTCGACAGGCGTTTTTGCCTCCTCAGCAACCCCTTCTCCAGCAGGAGACGAAGCTGGAGCTTCGACAGGTGTAACTGATTCACCAGTAGCTGAATCAGGAGAAGCCTGATTCTGAGCTGATGCCCCTTGGGGAAGCTCTTGTGCACTAGCATTGACTGCAGAAAAACTAAGTCCAATGAGAACCGAGCATACCCCTATCGCCACCTTACGTAGACTGTACCTACACTTTCTTTGATAGAAAAAATCTTTCATTACATACCCTTTCTTCACTTGCGCTTTTCTAATGATATTCCCTCATCTCCTCCTTATATTATATTTCCTTAGACAAGCGCTTTTTAATATATTGACATATTTATTGTAAGGGTTTACACTATCTTTGTCAATCAAATTTAAAAGGATTTTTAAAATTTTATCCTCCCCTCTTCCTATTTATATGAACGTTTCGGCTCAATTCTCTATCCTTATCATCATTCTTCAATGGCGTGGAAAAAGGCAGCTTGAATAGTCCACTAGATGAAGCTCCCCCTGCTACAGTCCGAAACTATGAAAACAATCTATCGCTATTGACACGACACAAGCTACTCTTGCCTAATCCAAACTCCACTAAAATAGAAGAATAAACCGCCAACCATAAAATCAGCTGACCTTCACAAGACTTATACTCATTTCGTTTCCCTATTTCCAACAACCCCTTGCCCAGTACTAATACTCAATAAAAATCAAAAGTAGACTAAGAAACGAAGCCGAAGGTAGAACGAGCATTCACCAAGGCAAGTTGACGAAGGATCCTTTTGATTTTTATAGTTGTTTCGTTTACTTTTAGTACTAGGCAAGGAGCTGCAGGCTGCTTCAACAGTCTAAGGACTGTTGAAGGTTGGAAATCATACTGACGATAGTCAGTAACAATCGTAGAGTACGGCAAAGCGAGTTCCAATCATCTAGAAGATGATTGGAAGTTGGAAATAAGGAAACGAAGTTTCCACAATCGTCGAAGTAATAAAAGTTAAACGAAATGAGTATAAAGAGTATAAAAGTAAACCAAACAACTATACAAGGGCTGGGCTAAAAAAGAAGTTGAGACCCTCTCTGTTCTCAACTTCTTATCCTTTATGCAAGCTCAGCGATGATGGTTTTGAGCTGTTCTTTACTATGGACACCAGCGACTTGTTTTACCACTTCTCCATCTTTCTTGAATAGAAGGGTTGGAATAGACATAATCCCAAATTCGCGGGCTGTATTTGGATTTTCATCAACATCCATTTTCAAAATTTTCACTTCATCTTCATGGATTTCTTCTGCTAATTGCTCTAAAATGGGTGCCTGCATACGGCATGGACCACACCATGTTGCCCAAAAATCAATCAATACAAGACCATCTTTCGTTTCTTCAATAAAATTTGCATCAGTAACTGCTTGAACCATATTCGTTCTCCTTTTCTTTTGGTACTGTTATTCTACACCAAAAGAAAACTTTTTCAAAATATTTGCTACGCCTGTAACTATCCACTAGGTAGGTGCATTCCCCATACTCAATCACGGACTATTTAAAGGTCACAATGGTTGCCCCACTTCCTCCTGCATTCTGCGGTGCATAACCAAACTCTTTGACATGTTTGTTCCGACGGAGATACTTGGTTACTCCCTCACGGATAACCCCCGTTCCAATCCCATGAATAATATCTACTTGAGATAGATTATTGAGCAAGGCTTGGTCAATAAATTCATCTAGTTCCTGCATCGCTTCTTCATAACGCTTTCCACGCAGATCAAGGCGAGCTTTCGGTCCTTTTCCAGTGGTGCGTTTGACGACATGAACCCGCTTTTGTTCTGGCTTTTCGTCTTTTTCAGCTTTGATCAAGCTAAATTCATCTG
The DNA here is from genome assembly GCF_054968985.1 of Streptococcus sp. 1F3. Taxonomy (NCBI): domain Bacteria; kingdom Bacillati; phylum Bacillota; class Bacilli; order Lactobacillales; family Streptococcaceae; genus Streptococcus; species Streptococcus sp. 1F3. The sequence goes on from NZ_JBUEQR010000009.1 coordinate 22,014, forward strand.
CTTTGAGTGTCATCTTAATCAACCCAACTTGCGCTTCCCAACGACCATCTTTTAACTGCTTGGTCAAGGTACCGCGCTGTCCATAGCTGGTCACCAGAATGTCATCGCCTACACGCGCCGCCTTTTCTTTCTTAGCCTTTTTCAAGACCTTATTTTTAGAAAGATCAACCACTTCTGGTGCCAGTTTTTTCAACTGGCTTTTCGCCTCGATAATCTGATGCGGTTTTAAGCTGGCTTGACTATGAAGATTTTTCAAAATAGCATCACTTTCTGCCAATGCCATCGTGACAATTTCTTGGGCCTCTAAACGCGCCTTATTCAACTCTGTTTCCTTTTCGCGTGAAAATTCCTGATAGAGTTTCTTCAAGGCACGATTCATCTTGTAGTTTTCCTGCTCCACTTCACGAATCGTATCGAGCCGTTTTCGACTTTCCACCGTTTGGGCTTCTAGTTTCTCGATGATCTGATTGACGTCACTCTCGCTTCTGGTCATGCTTTCAGCATCGGCAATAATGGCGGTTGATAAGCCGAGACGCCTAGCAATCTCAAAAGCATTGGAACGACCCGGAATTCCTTGCATGAATTTATACGTCGGTCGCAGGCTCTGATTATCGAACTCCATACTAGCATTTTCTATTCCCTTTGTCTCAATTCCATAAGCCTTTAGCTCAGGATAATGGGTAGTCGCCATGGTTTTTATCCCCCGCAAGCGCAAGTCTTCTAGGATAGCCATCGCAAGAGATGCCCCTTCTTGCGGGTCAGTTCCAGCCCCCAATTCATCAAACAAAATAAGGGAATCCTGATCAGCACTTGCCAAAATATCCACCGTATGGGTCATATGGCTGGAGAAGGTAGACAAACTTTGCTCAATCGACTGTTCATCACCAATATCCGCAAACATTTCCCGAAAGAGGGCAACACGACTGCCTTTATCAGCTAAAATCGGCAAACCTGACTGTGCCATGAGATGCGTCAAGCCCAATGTCTTCAACATAATAGTCTTACCACCAGTATTGGGACCAGTAATCACGATGGCCGTTAAGTCTTCCTTGAAGTATACATCATTGGGGATAGGATTGGTTAGAAGCGGGTGACGGACGTTTAAAAGAGCAATATCCTTACTCAAGGATAAGGTGGGAATACTCGCTTGATAGGTACGGGCAAAAACGTGCTTGGCACGAATAAAATCAAGGTGCCCAATCACCCATGCATTATTACGAATGACACGACTATGCGGGCGCAACATGCTCGACAAGTCCTGTAGGACACGGTTAATTTCATGGCGTTCTTCTGCCTTAGCATGGGTCATCTCTTCATTGAGAGAGACGACTGCCCGTGGCTCAATATAGACGGTCGACCCGGATGCCGATATGTCATGAACCACACCTGAAATACGGTTGCGGTAGGTATTTTTGACAGGGAGGACATTGCGACCATTCCGGCTGGCTAGGACCGTATCTGTCAGCATATCGCTCTTGGTCTTGAGCATCTCTTGCAAGACTTGCCTGATCTGGTCTTCCGATTCGCGGATCTTCCTGCGAATGTGTGCTAGTTTTTCACTGGCAAAATCTTCTATAAAACCTGCATGGTTAATAGCTTGTAAACTCCCCTGAATATGGGGGAAAAGCTCAATCTTTTCAAATAAGGATGGCAACTGAGTAAGGTCTACATTTTCCAACTGTTGGTAAAAATCTGCCAATTCCTTTGATACTTCTAAGACTTTTTTGACTGCCAATAGTTCAGGAATATTGAGATCAGCTTCCAAGTCCAAACGTTTCATAGCAGGTGCAATATCAACCGTAGCACCCAAACGAAAATGAGGGGATTCTACAAATAGCTGCTCCATATCTGCAACTTCATCAAATGCCTGCTGAATCCGCATGGCATCTACCATAGGCACGAGCTCTTGCAATTCAAGAGCCCCCTGTTCTGTTAGGATAAGAGGCTCCAACAAGGCCTTGACCTTGTGAAACTCCAAAGTTTCCATCACTTTTTGATTCATCTTTTTCCTCTTTTATATATACACAATTATAGATTTTATTGTAAAATCAAAGCACTAGAATACAAATAAAGGGACTGGCAACCTGTGCTCAACCCCTTTTACAACTAATACTCTTTAAAAATCAAAAGGATACTTGGTCAACTTGCCTTGGGGAACGCTCGTTCTACCTTGGGCTTTGATTATAAGGAAATGAGCGGTGCTACTCTCATTTCCAACCCTTCACAATTCTTAATTGTAAAAGCTAGTCTACTGTTGATGTTTATTGAGTATAAAACCTGTCGCCTATTGTCCAATCGTTGCAATCCATAAGTTTTTAAATAGACTACTCGTAACAGGCGTATATTGAATGAGGGCATTTGCAAGCCAACTCTTATGGAGTGTCTCTTGTACCAAGGTAAGTGGAATAGTTCCTAAAATAGTCAGAACAAGCTGCAAAGAGATCATTGTCACAATGACGGCGAGTCCTCCACTAATCACATTGGTTACAGTTGTATCCGGATCAGCAAAACGCACCAAATGGACCAAGATTCCTACCAGTCTCATCAGCATATAGACCAGTGTATAAATGAATAAAAAGGCTAGCCCAGCATAAAAAATTTTGTCCAAATGAAACAAATACTGGCTGTCAAAATAATAAGTGCTTGCTCCCTGACCGGCTGTCGCAAAGGGGACCCATAAATAAAGCAAGGGAACTAATTTTTTAAATTGAGCTGCTGCAAGGATAAGGGACAGTATACTAGCAAAGGTATAATAGCTTTGTAGCACAATCCCCCGGCTATAGCCAATATAAAAACTCCATACTAAAATCACCAACAAGATCAATGTTATCATGACGGATCCTCGAGTTCGTCTAAATCTAGTAGGGTCACATTTTTCTTAAGAACTTTTTCCTTCATGCTCGCCAATTCAGCTTCCACTTTCTCATGCTCCATCTCTCGCTTTAATTGGACAGATAAGGCATTGATTGCAAGTAGTAAAGCCAGCGTTTCAGAATCTGCTGTCGGCATTTTTTCCTTGATTGCCTGGTATTTTTCCTGTGCAATCCGCTCAATCTCTTCCATAAAGAGGTTGTCATGCTCTGTTGTGAGCGTCAACTGTTTGTCTCCAAATGTAAATTTGTATCGATTTAAATTTGCCATAAAATTACCTCGCCTACTATTATATCGTAAAATGAGCCATTTGGCTAATGGGTATACTCCTCAAACAGGGTCAGAGTACATTCTTTCTTCTTGCAAAATCAACAAAACGAAACTTATCAATCTTATGCTTGCTTTCTGTGTACTGGAATTGCTGGGTATTGCCTAAAAAGACCCGTGAGCGAATCTGAACCAGATAATCATCCTTACTCTGCATCAATTCCCGCTCTTCTCTATTGGTCGGCTCGACTGTGATTTCCTTTTGAGCATAAGCAATATCCAAATGCAGTTCCTCCTCCAAATAAGCATAGATGGAAATAGCTGCAATATCCTTTGTCAAATGAGGGACTAGATCATAGGACAAGTAATCCGTATCAAGGACGGATACCTTCCCATCAATCGATCTTGTACGGACAAGTTTCCATACCTGGCTATAGGGTTCAAAGCCTGTCAACTGGGATAAATTATTCGTAACCGTCAGTAGATCCAAACTCACTACCTCTGTATGGCTATCCATACCAAGCGATTGGGTCAATTCTTGATAGGAAATAAGACCTGATACAGGAAAATCGAGCAGCTCTTGCTTTAAAACGAGCGATCCCTTCCCTTGAACCTTTTGGATTAACCCACGTTCTGTCAGCATAGCCAAAGCTTTCCGAATCGTATCACGACTGACCTGATAGTGATGCTGCAACTCTTTTTCCGTCGGCAAGATATGCTCTGCTGGGTAGGTATTGCTCTCAATTTTTTCTTTTATATCATTGAAAATTTCTTGATATTTTTTCATACTTCTTTCCATTGGTCTGCCCTTTATCATACAACTCTTCCTATTATAACAAAATTTAAATATTTTTTTAAAAAAACCTTGCATTCTGACTTGAAATCGGATACAATACTCTTGTTCTAAAAATTTGTCCGTACAAATTTTAAAAAAGGAAAGGAGACATAGTTCAACTATTGTCTAAAAGGAAACAGATCCATGGGAAAATTTGAACAAGATGCTAAGACCCTCCTTAAAGCGGTCGGTGGCAAGGAAAATGTGACTGCAGTCACACACTGTGCAACACGGATGCGGTTTGTATTGGAAGATCCAAAAAAAGCAGATGTAGCAACCATCGAAAACATTCCTGCCGTCAAGGGAACCTTTACCAACGCAGGACAATTTCAAGTCATTATCGGAAATGATGTCCCACTTTTCTACAATGACTTCACTAACATTTCAGGTATTGAAGGGGTTTCAAAAGAAGCTGCAAAGTCAGCTGCAAAGAGCAACCAAAATGCAATTCAGCGCGTGATGACCATGTTGGCTGAAATCTTCACTCCTATCATTCCAGCCTTGGTTGTCGGAGGACTGATCCTTGGTTTCCGTAATATTCTTGAAGGAGTCCAAATGGAGTGGCTCGGTCAACAAATCATTGATGGTGTCAAACAGGTCATGCCTGACGGTTCTCCTAGATACAATACTATCGTTGATGTATCAACATTTTGGCATGGGGTCAATGACTTTCTCTGGCTCCCAGGTGAAGCGATTTTCCAGTTCCTCCCAGTCGGAATTACCTGGTCTGTCAGCCGTAAAATGGGGACAAGCCAAATCTTGGGAATCGTCCTTGGTATCTGCCTCGTTTCATCTCAGTTGACCAATGCCTATGAGTATACCAAGGCTGTGGCTGAAGGAACGTTGAAATACTGGGATTTCGGATCTTTCTCCATTGCCCGTGTCGGCTATCAAGCGCAGGTTATTCCAGCCCTCCTTGCTGGTCTATCACTCGGTTATCTTGAACGTTTCTGGCGAAAAGTGATACCAGAAGTCATTTCAATGATCTTTGTTCCCTTCTTATCGCTTATCCCAGCCCTTGTACTGGCACACACGGTTCTTGGTCCTATCGGTTGGACCATCGGTAAATGGATTTCTGCTGTCGTATTGGCAGGTCTAACTGGTCCACTGAAGGCACTTTTCGGTCTTATCTTTGGTGCCCTTTATGCCCCCTTTGTTATCACAGGGCTTCACCACATGACCAATGCCATCGATACTCAATTGGTTGCAGATACCGGCGGAACAGGTTTATGGCCGATGATTGCTCTTTCAAACATTGCTCAAGGTTCTGCTGTATTTGCCTACTTCTTCATGAAACGTCACAATGAACGTGAAGCACAGATCGCTCTTCCAGCTACCATCTCTGCCTATCTCGGTGTTACAGAACCTGCCCTCTTCGGGGTCAATGTCAAATATGTCTATCCATTTGTCGCAGGAATGATTGGATCTTCCCTAGCAGGCTTGGTCTGTGTCATGTTCAATATCCAGGCTAACGCCATCGGGGTCGGTGGGCTACCAGCTATCCTTTCTATCAATTCTAACTACTTTGGTGCCTTTTTAGTGACCATGGTCGTTGCTATTGTGGTTCCCTTTATCTTGACCTTTGTCTTTGCAAAAACAGGTTTGTTTGTGAAAAAAGAAGCAGTTGCTAAAGAGAATCCTGCAGCAGTCACGACAGCAATAGACACAAAAAACCCTGTTGAAATCATCAGCCCCTTGACCGGTCAAGCAAAAGAACTAACAACTGCCACTGACCCTGTCTTTGCTTCTGGTGTTATGGGACAAGGAATCTTGATTGAGCCAAGTGAAGGGCTATTAGTTGCCCCAATGGACGGGGTCGTATCGGTCCTCTTTCCAACCAAACATGCTATTGGTATCACCGGTACAAATGGAGTAGAGATGCTGATACACATTGGTATGGATACCGTATCTCTGGAAGGGAAGGGCTTTGAAACCCATGTTCAGCAGGGTGACCGTATCAAGGCGGGAGATACGCTCATCAGCTTTGACATCCATGTCATCAAAGAAGCTGGTTTGGTGACAGAAACACCTGTGATAATCACCAATCACACTGATTTCCCCACAGAAATTGTAGGTAATTTACCACGACCAATCGAACGTGGTCAAAAACTCCTTACCCTCTAATATCCTAAATCCACAAATGAAGCTGAGCTCTCTCCCACCCCTACCATCCAATAGAACAGGAGAACAACATGACAATTGATAAGCGTAAGGTCGTCTATCAGATCTATCCAAAATCATATAAAGATACGACTGGAAATGGAGTTGGAGACCTACAAGGAATCATCCAAAAACTTCCCTATTTAAAAGAATTAGGCATTGACATGATCTGGCTCAATCCTTTCTATCCTAGCCCTCAGCGTGACAATGGGTACGATATTTCAGACTATACAGCCGTCAATCCTGATTTTGGATCTATGGCAGACTTTGAAGAGATGATCTCTGTAGGGCAACAACTAGGGATTGACTTCATGCTGGATATGGTTCTTAATCACTGCTCGACTGATCACGAGTGGTTCCAAAAAGCCCTCGCGGGTGATTCCTATTATCAAGACTTCTTTATCCTGCGTGATGAACCGACCGACTGGCTATCTAAATTTGGTGGCAATGCTTGGGCACCTCTGGGAGATACTGGTCGATACTATCTCCATCTCTTTGATGTAACACAAGCAGACCTCAACTGGCGAAACCCTCATGTCCGTGAAGAATTGTTCAAAGTAGTCAATTTCTGGAAAGAAAAAGGAGTTAAGGGGTTCCGCTTTGATGTCATCAACCTAATCGGAAAAGATGAAGTCCTAGAAAATTGCCCTATTAACGACGGAAAACCTGCCTATACAGACCGCCCCATTACCCATGACTATCTCAAAATGATGAATCGTGCAACTTTCGGGACCGAAGACGGTTTTATGACCGTTGGAGAAATGTCTGCTACTACTATTGAAAACTGTATTCTATATACCGCTCCTGACCGCGAGGAATTGACAATGGCCTTTAACTTCCACCATCTTAAGGTGGATTATAAAGATGGACAAAAATGGAGTATCATGGACTTTGATTTTCCAGAATTAAAACGTCTCTTTCATACCTGGGGGGAAGGCATGAGCAATGGCAACGGTTGGAACGCCCTCTTTTACAACAACCATGACCAACCGCGGGCACTCAACCGCTTTGTCGATGTCCAGAATTTCAGAAGCGAGGGGGCAACTATGCTAGCTGCTTCCATCCACCTCTCGCGCGGAACACCTTATATTTACATGGGCGAAGAAATCGGTATGATGGACCCAGACTACGATTCAATGGCAGACTATGTGGACGTGGAAAGTCTCAATGCTTACCAAATGATGTTGGAACAAGGAAAGACAGCTGAAGAAGCCTTTGCCATTATAAAAGCAAAATCACGTGATAATTCCCGCACACCAATGCAGTGGGATGCAAGCAAACATGCAGGCTTTACAACTGGAACCCCTTGGCTCAAGGTAGGAAAATCCTATCCAGAAATCAATGTTGAAGTTGAAAAAGCAGGACCAATCTTTACCTTCTACCAAGAATTGATCCGCCTGCGCAAGACAATGCCAATTATTTCCGAGGGTGATTATCTTGCAGCCTGCAAGGACAGCAGAAGCGTCTACGCCTTTGAACGAATTCTAAAAGAGCAAAAACTTCTCGTCCTCAATAACTTCTTTGCTAAAGAAGTAAAACTTGAAGTACCTACAGACTATGCAGATGGCGAGATTCTCATCAGCAACTATGCTGACACTACTATTGGTAGCACCATCACGCTCAAGCCCTATCAAACCCTTGCGATTCTAAAAGGGGAGAAGTAGAAAGACAAGCGAATACTCAATAAAAATCAACAAAAGAGTAGACGAACACTTCTAGCTCCCCTCTATACCATCATTCACTCTTTTTTCTCCGTTAAGAAAAGATTAAGGTTGACACGTTATACTCTATCTATCCTAAATAATTTTTCTTTTTCATATTCGTTCATCAGCCGAGATAAACTTCTATCGGGCTGACTGACGAAAATCTCCTTAAAATCCCTGTCGACTGACAGGGATTTTGTTCTATTGCTTAAAAATATTTCCTCATTCAACATCAACCTTATTTTCCTTGACATCAATATTGGTAACCGCAAGAAGCGAGTTGTAATGGGCGACATTGCGAGCACCTTTTTGGTTTTCAGCAAAGACTGCCACTATATCACATTCTGACAAGAGCCCAATACTCAATAAAATCAAAAGTAGACTAGCTTTCACAATTAAGAATTATGAAGGGTTGGAAATGAGAGTAGCACCGCTCATTTCCTTATATAGTTGTTTCGTTTACTTTTAGTACTAGGCAACGAGCTGCAGGCTGCTTCAACAGTCTAATGACTGTTGAAGGTTGGAAATCATACTGACGATAGTCAGTAACAATCGTAGAGTACGGCAAAGCGAGTTCCAATCATCTAGAAGATGATTGGAAGTTGGAAATAAGGAAACGAAGTTTCCACAATCGTCGAAGTAATAAAAGTTAAACTAAATGAGTATAATCGAAGCCGAAGGTAGAATTAGCCTTCACCAAGGCAAGTTGACGCAGTACCCTTTTGATGTTTAAAGAGTATAAGAACTCTTCTAACTCCCCTCTATACCATCATTCACTCTTTTTTCTCCGTTAAGAAAAGATTAAGGTTGACACGTTATACTCTATCTATCCTAAATAATTTTTCTTTTTCGTATTCGTTCATCAGCCGAGATAAACTTCTATCGGGCTGACTGACGAAAATCTCCTTAAAATCCCTGTCGACTGACAGGGATTTTGTTCTATTACTTAAAAATATTTCCTAATTCAACATCAACCTTATTTTCCTTGACATCAATATTGGTAACCGCAAGAAGCGACTTGTAATTGGCAACATTACGAGCACCTTTTTGATTTTCAGCAAAGACTGCCACACCAGCTAGGCTACTGTCAAATTCTGACAAGAGGCTAATCATCCCGTTAATGGTACCCCCATTCTTCAAGAAATCATCAACGACCAAGACACGACTTCCCGCCTTGAGACTGCGCTTTGACAAGAACATTTTTTCAATGCGGTCACTAGACCCAGATACATAGTTCACTGATACCGTTGACCCCTCTGTGATTTTTAAGTCACGGCGTACGATGACAAAGGGGACATTCAATACATTTGCTACAGCATTCGCTAAAGGGACACCCTTAGTGGCAACCGTCATAACAGCATCAATCTGCTCATTCTTGAAACTGTTGGCAATAATCCGTCCGACATTTTTTAAAATATGGGGAGTAGAGAGTAGGTCAGAAGAATAAATATAGCCCCCTGGCAAAATACGATTACTTTCTGCCATTTGACTGCGTAGCTCTTCAGCGATGGCAAGAGACTCTTCATCAGAAATCGAAGGAGTAAAGATCACACCGCCACTTGCTCCTGTAATCGTTTCAATCTGCCCAACTGCACTGTCTTCAAAAGCTTTTTTGATAATCGCAATATCCTCTGAAATCGATGATTTAGCAGAATTATATTTCTTAGCAAACATATTTAAACTCGTTAATTCATAGGGGTGGTTGAGGAGATAATGAGAGATGACCACCATTCGTTCACTTCTTCTTAATTTCATAGTCTACTCCTTCTTTCCTTTTTTAATATTATACCATAAAAAAGGAAAAAACGAACTTTTTTTATTTATTCGCTCGTTTTTTTCGTATTTTATAGACAATATAGGCAACCTTCACTTGCCCTAGCGCAGATTTATCTGTATAAGAGAGAAAGTAAGAAGAAATCATTCATCTCACTATTGAGATGCCCTATACAAATGGAGACTTCCATAGAAGATTAGGTCTCTTTTTTACTCCCGATAGCTCTTAGAAAATAACACTACCTTATCTCTTAACTTTCACACTTCTCAAGCATGGAAGCTTGCTTATTTTGCTTTTCTTTGAAATATCCTTAGTCAATGTTGGGTTTATAGAAGGAGCGGTTATCCATGGCAAAGATACGACTGGTCATCTCACCTGGTCCAACTTTTTCTAAGGCAGTTAGCATCATCATCATTTCCGCATCAATATTATCAATCATATGGAGAATCTCTGCCTCCATTATCTGCGGACGAACAGGACTGCCATATTCCAGTAAGCCATGATGACTGAGAATAACATGACGAAGAACCGTCACTTCTTCCCTGCTATCATCAATTCCTAGCTCTATCAACACCTTGGTAATCTCCTCATCAATCAAGGAAATATGACCGATGAGATTGCCCCTTACAGTATAGTTGGTATTATCAGGACCAGATAGCTCAATAATCTTTGCCAAGTCATGCAACATAATTCCTGCAAACAATAGACTTTTATTGAGCTGTGGATAGATATCACCAATCTTATCAGCCAAGCGCACCATGGTCGCTGTGTGGAAAGACAAGCCCGAATAAAAGGCATGGTGATTGGTCTTGGCAGCCGGATAAGAATAAAATTCCTGCTCATACTTACTATATAAGGCACGTACGATTCGTTGCCAGACAGCATTTTCAATTTTAAAAATCATCTGGCTAAGATACTTGCGTGTATCTTCCACATCAACAGGTGGTTTTTCCTGAAAATCAGCAGGATTATTGGGCTCTCCTGACTTGGGCAGTCGGAGGTTAATCTGATTGACCTGAGGTGTATTATTATAGACCTCTCTGCGTCCTTGCATATGGACCACTACACCTGGCTTAAAATCCTTAATCTTGCCTGGTTGGGCATCCCAGATTTTCCCCTCAATTTCTCCTGTATCATCTTGGAAGGTCAGAGCAAGGTAGTCTTTTCCAGCCCTAGTCTGCCGAATATCTGCAGTCTTAATCAGATAAAAGCCTTCAAAGAGCTCATCTTTTTTCATTTGGTTAATTTTCATCTTCTTCCCCTTCCTCCTGGAAATTCAATAGGTCAAACGGTCTTTCCCCGTCTGGTAATTCAATGTGGCGCAAGGTCCTCTCAATGGCATTGGTCCTTCGTGTCAATAGATCGTCTAGATTGCCTGAAGCATGCTGGAGATGGCGCTGGGCTTTCATCAAGACTGTCCCAAACTTACCAAATTCTGACTTGACATTGCCCAAAACCTTACTAATATCGTCAGCTGAACGTTGAATATTCAAGGTCTTAAAGCCAACAGATAAGGAATTTAAGAGGGCAGATAAGGTTGAGGGACCTGCTACTACAATATGCTCTGTCCGTCGCAACTCGTCAAAGAAAATCGGATTGCGCACCACTTCAGAATACAACCCTTCTGTCGGCAAAAAGAGGATCGCAAAACTAGTGGTTAGCGGTGGATAGAGATACTTTTGCTGAATATCTTTAGCAAAGCGCTTGATAGAAGCCAAGAGATGCTTGCGATGTCGTTCAATCTGCTCCTTGTCTCCTGCCTCATAGGCTTCTTCTAGGCGGTAATAATCCGCAAGTGGAAACTTAGAGTCAATCGGAAGATAAACAGAATCATCCTTGGTCTGACCCGGTAGTTTCACCGCATACTCTACCCGTTCATTGGATCCCGTCACCGTAGCAAATTCCCGTTCGTACTGGGAGGGAGTTAGAATATCTTCAATAATCTGTCCCAGCTGCAACTCTCCCATAATACCACGCGTCTTAGTATTGGAGAGAACTTTATGAAGAGCCCCAACATCACGCGCTACCGTCTGCATCTCTCCTAAACCACGATTGACCGACTCTAACTGCTTCGACACAGTCTCAAAAGAGGCTTGCAGGCGCGTCTGCAGGGTCTGCTCTAATTTCTCTTCCACTGTCTGACGCATTTCTTCCAAACGTTTTTCATTGGAATCTTGAATAGCCTGCAAGCGCTGGTCTGCTATATCTCGATTTTGAGATAGAAGCTGGTGCATTTCCTGCCGCAGAGCGGTCAGTTGTTGGTAGAGCTCTCTACGCAATTCCGTCATGTCCTGATGCAAAGCCTGTTGATGGGCAAAGGTCTGTTGCATTTTTTGCTCAAAGAGGTAGGTCAGTTGATCTGACAAATGATCCGCCAGATCTTCTGATTGTGCAGACAGGCGTTTTACATGCTGCTCTAACCGAAACAGGATAAGAACCGAGATAGCTATTGCTAAAAGAGCTAAGATATAGACCATTCTACCTCCTATCACGACTATAGATGAGGACGACGTAGCCCTTATCTATTGTAAATTCGATTTCTTTCCCAATAAATTCATTACTACTGTAACATTTTTTAAAAAAATAATTGCTTTCATTCAAAGGATATTTTGCCTGAGCGATATGCAAACGGCTCTGATCCGCTGGCATAAAAGACACATATTCCATTCCCTCAACCGGAGCAATGCGGTACTTGCCTGCTGGATAAAAGCGCACAATATTCAAATCGTCTACCAATTCAATCTGGCGCATATAGGGCGCTAGAGCAGGCTCACTGGCTAGAAAAAGATTGCTCATCATGTGATCCAAACGCCCACCAAAAGCTCCAAAAATCGTAACCTCTGCCCTTTGATAGCGAGCAAAGACTTCCTTTAAGGCTAGCTCCAAATCCGTATCATCTTTTTCAGACGGCGCCTGTACAAAATCCCCTGCGTTCTGACAAATCCACTCCTGTTCCCTAGCCGTTACCGAGTCGAAATCACCAACAGCCAAATCAAGTGGTAAGCCATGCTCCAACAAATAGATAGATCCTCTATCTACCCCTACAAAGAGGTCATAGGAAGCTGAAATACTACCGATGTCGCCACCTGCGATTAAGGCAATCTTAGTCATAAAGGACCGCTTTCAAGGCAGCAACATTGGACTGCAAATCTCCCTTAAACAAGTAAGAACCAGCCACAAAAACATTTGCTCCCGCTTCCTTGGCAGCTAAAATCGTTTTGTTATCAATTCCACCATCCACTTCAATATCAAAAGACAGGCCTTTTTCCTTGCGAAGTTGGGCTAGAGCTACAATCTTTTCTCCTACCTCTGGAATATAAGCTTGGCCACCAAATCCTGGATTGACCGTCATCAAGAGTACCTGATCGACCAAATTGAGAACTGGCTCAATCACAAGGATTGGTGTCCCCGGGTTAATCACGACCCCTACCTTTACTCCCGTTGCACGAATTTTTTGTAGTGCTCCATGAAGATGCAGACTTGCCTCAGCATGGATGGTAACAATATCAGCCCCTGCACGTGCAAAGTTTTCAATATGCTGTTCTGGATTTGACACCATTAAATGGCAATCAAAAATCAATTTGCTATGCGGACGCATAGCAGCAACCACATCTGCACCAAAGGAAATATTAGGAACGAAATGTCCGTCCATGATGTCGATGTGAACATAGTCAGCTCCAGCTGCTTCTATGCGTTTTAGTTCTGTTTCAAAATGTGCATAATCTGCAGCGAGAATGGATGGAGCAATCTTGTATTGTGGCATAGGAATTCCAACTTTCTATTTTAGTTTTTTACTTACTTTTTTATAGGTTTCACGTACATTCTGAATTTCCGTCAAAAATTGTAGGTAATTGTCATAGCGACTTTGAGAAATTGTTTGATTTTCAACCGCCGGTTTGACCGCACAACCTGGCTCGTGCGTGTGGGTACACGTCCTAAATTTACAAAAGAGACTTTCTGTTGCCAGTTCCGGAAAACAATCTGTTAGAGCTTCTACATCTTTTACTTCGTAATCAAGAGAGGAAAATCCCGGTGTATCTGCAATTTTCCCACCATAGACATTGTAGAAGCTAACAGCACGAGTCGTATGCCGCCCCCTCCCCAGACTGTCTGAAATAGCCCCTGTTTCTAAGTGCAATTCCGGAGCAATTTTATTGAGTAGGGTCGATTTTCCAACCCCGGTCTGTCCCATAAATACCGTTACCTTATCTTTCAAGAGGGGCAACAGCTCTTCCAAGCGATAGATAAATGGATAGCCAATCTTTTCATAGATGGCACGATAACCGTCCAGCTCATCTCCATTTGCCAGCAAATCCATTTTTGAAATATAGATAATTGGAATCATCTTTTTCTGCTCTAATAGAACCAAAAATCGATCCAAAAGATTGGCATTAAAATCAGGCTCTCTGGCTGACATGATGACCACAGCCTGATCGACATTAACGATTGGAGGCCGCACTAAGCTATTCTTTCGTTCATGAATCTTGAGAATATAGCCCTCAGACTGCTCCTCTGCTGAAAAATCAACAATATCCCCCACATAAGGTGTCTGCCCTTTTTTTCGAAAATTTCCACGTGCCCGCGTCTGATACACTTGCCCTTCCGATTCTACATAATAAAATCCAGCAAGGGCTTTTATAATAATACCTCGCAACTCTGCCCCCTCTTTCACCATTTGCTTTCAGAAATCCACTCCCAAGACTAATTTATCAAGTATGTTTGCTCTTATTATATCAAAAATCCAGCAAAATAGCTGGCTTTTTAAGGTGAAGTTTTCGGACAATAGGAGTCCCAACATCTGTCAAAGAAAAAGAGGCTGAGCCTCTTTAAACATCAAAATGTGAATAAGCATCGAAACCGAAGATGAGACACCCCATCTCCCCTCTATCATCTGACTCTAGCCCTACTGCTTTTATGCGTCACTCAGTGTAGATTTACTACCTTAACCAATCTCTGAAATCGAGCCATTCGTAACCAGTAATACTTTATCAAAATAAGATAATATTTCCTGATTAGATTCATGTAAGACAACAATTAGCAATTTATTCTCCAGCTCCGATAGAGCAAATAGTAATTGTTGCGTAAGTTGAGGATCTAAATGCGCTGTCGGCTCATCCATTAACAAAATATCTTTTCCACTCATCAAGGCACGAAGGATCCCCATAATATTTTTTTCACCTCCACTAAGCTGACCTGGGTCTGTCATGGACTGTAAACTTTCTTGCAGACTTATTGGCAAGGTATGAAAGAGCCTCTCAACCTCTTCTCTTCCCCTATCATAGGTCCCATACACTGTGATGTTATTTTCAAAGTTTGTGTGATAAAATTGTTCAAATTGGCTGAGATAGAAAGCCATAGCTGGGTCAAATGAATAACATTCATCCCCCACTCTTTGACAGATATTCCCTTTATCTATCGTAATTTCCCCAACTAGAGAACGAAGAAAGGTCGATTTCCCACCTCCTGACTGACCAACAATCGCATATTTTTTCCCTTTTTCAAATTTGTATGAAAAATCTGCTATCCGAGTATCTCCAAGATGGTAGCCCATTTCCACAAGGAGTAACTCATCAAACGCTGGATAAGTCGGTAACTGATCGTGCAAAACCTCCCCATCTAGATATTCCTCAATATTTTGAACTGTTTCTTTTGTGGCATTAATCGCATTGATGTCTAACAAAATATACTTCATTGGATAGATGAAGTTTTCTACATAGCTAAAGGTTGCAATAGCAGCTCCAACTGTCAAGTCCTTCCGAAGCAACAAATACCCAACTAAAGCAAACGCTGTCAGTTGGACAACAAACATTGAAAAGCCATTTAAAACATTTGTCAATGTCTTAAATCTTCCAAAACGAAAGCGGGCTTCTTCTGTTTCCTGCAAAACTGCATGATGAACAGAACTTATGTTGCGAAAGGTCTCTTTGTTCACTCGATTTTTAGCAGCGAACAAATCAGTTATTACCTGAAAATATCTCTCCAATCCCTGTAAAAACAGCCGTTGTCGTTTAGATAAGCGTTCAGAAACTAATTTAGGTACAAGTACAGCCAATAGCGACGAGACTATAATTCCTACGGCAATCATAGGATGAACAAATAAAAACAAAGACACTGCATAAATCAGCATACTCAAACTCGAGCGAATAATATCGGTTATAGCTCCAAGGTAACTCTCTTCAATCATCTCCAAATCATTATCAAAAATAGACAGATAGGCTGAAATATTTTTTTTTGAAAATTGAGCAAGAGGTCGAGACAGCGCTACCTCCGCCAACTGTCTCCTGACTGTTATAAAAAAGGCCTTAGAAACTTTCCATTCATAGACCTGCGATATATACTGAAAGACGCTGTTACTAATGATAGCGAGGATATAAGCAAATAGTAATAGTAATAAGCCTCGCAAGCCAAGTTCAAAGATGGTATCAAATAAATACTTATTCAGCATCGGAAGAACAACATTGGTCAAACTATATAAGATATGGAAGAATAACTGAACAATAATGAGAATCTTAAGTTTATAAACTATATTTTTCATACTACTACCTCTTGAAAATGAAAGGAGAGGGAAGGACTCTCCTTCCTCAGCCGACGTCACTAGATAGGTGTTTCCTTTATACCACCTGTTTTAACAGAATGATTCCAGGTGACTGTTCCACCTCCGCAGAACACGTATTGTGAGATTTCCCATTACAAGTACCTTGACTACAAGCATAGATTGGGCTTGCAATCCCTTTATTAAGCAGTGGAGTTGCATAAGTAACATTATTTTCAATTAATGAAACATTCATGCCTTCTAAAATATGTATCAATTTTTGAACGGTTATATCCGACTCACCATTTTCAAAACGTGATAATTGAGAAGTGGAAATATGCGTTTTAGCAACCTTCGCAAGACTTAATCCTTTTCCTTCTCTGATAAATTTAAATATTTTCCCAAAATGATTCATTCCATTATACCTTTCTTTGCAAATAAGGGACAAGATAGACATAATAACTCAGCTTTCAGCTACAAAATCATGCTATATGGCGCATAAACAACTTTAAAAGAGTTCTTCATCCTATAGGATACCACAGGATTATAGCCCTGCCTCTAGCAAAGCATCACTCAAACGAGCAAAATCTTCTAAGGTTAGGGCTTCTCCTCGGACAGACGGTTGGACATTTGCTACTGCTAGCGCCACCTCTAATTTTTCCTTAGCATCATCTGTCTTGCCAAAATAACTGGTCAAGTTATTCCATAAGGTTTTCCGGCGGTGGGTAAAACTGGCTTTTGCCACCTTAAAGAAGAAAGATTCATCCACCACTGCTACCGCAGGCTCAGGTCGTCTAGTCATCTTTAAAATAGCGCTATCCACATTTGGTGCTGGTACAAAGACTGTCCGTGGCACGATAAAAGCAACTTTTGCTGTCATATAATACTGCACTGCAATCGACAAGCTACCATAAGCCTTGGTGTTCGGCTCAGCCGAGATGCGGTCTGCCACCTCACGTTGCATCATCACGACAAATTCCCTAAAAGGAATGCCACTTTCAATCAAATGCATCAAAATCGGTGTTGTAATATAGTATGGAAGATTAGCCACCACCTTGATGGGCAAATCTGGATTCTTAAACCGCTTGACATGCTCCTCCAAATTGGTCTTTAAAATATCTTGATTCACTACGGTCACATTGTCAGCATCACGGAGCGTATCTTCTAAAATCGGAACCAAACGCTCATCAATCTCAAAAGCCATGACCTCTGCTGCTCGCTCTGCCAAAAACTCCGTAAGAGCACCAATTCCAGGACCAATTTCAATCACATTGACCCCCTTATCAAGCTCTGCCGTATCCACAATCTTCTGTAAAATATTGGTATCGGTCAAAAAATTCTGACCAAATGACTTCTTAAAGGTAAAACCATGGCGCTCAAGGATCGCCTTGGTCACAGAGTAATCTGCAATATGCATACTATTTGTTTCTTTCTGTAAAGTATTTGTATTCAACAATCTATTCCTATATCTTTAAAAAAATTGTATTCAAAATATAGCAATCTAGCCTATTCCCAACATTTGACAAGACAAACCAAGAAAGGCAAGTCCTCTTTTATAAATCTAATATGGTTCACTCTCATCTATGGATCCGTATTCTCCACAACTACCTTCATTTTTTAAATCAAATGTAAAAGATGACGATATTCCTAACGACTAAGAAAATGATGATTGTTCCTATCATTCATTCTGATATCCCTCCATGGTCGTCTCCACCTCAGCCAGCGAAATTCCAAACATCTCAAGACGCTTTAAGAGCTGCTTGCCATTTGTATAACCTATACGGAGGTGTTCACCAAGGTACTCCCTGCGTTTACGACTATCTGCCCCTGCAAGAAAACCAAGACGAATCAAGTCTTTCCGCGTGACATCAAAACGAGAAGCAGGCTCATCTGCACCACCTAGCACCTGCGAAAGCGCCCTGTCCAAGTCCTCAAAAGAAGCATGCTCAATACCGAGAGATCTCCCCTTGTTTTTCGAGCTGGGCGCTGCCTCATCACGGTTCAAAAAAGCATGTTTAGCACTTGGAATGGCTGTCATGATCAACTTCCGAATCCGCTCCCCATTAAAGTCTGGATCTGTAAACACAATCACCCCACGAAGCTCATTCAAACGTCCAATCCGCTCCAGGTCTGCTTTTGAAATGGCAGACCCCTTCGTTTCATAGGTCTCTACCTCGTAAAAACGCTTGAGATTTGCCGTATCATCTCGCCCTTCCACTACAATGATTTCTGAGATTCTTCGCTTCATTATCAATCTTTCAACCCAAACAGGTGTTGTGCATTGGCGTAGGTTGCACATGCGACTTCCTCGGTAGATAAACCACGAAGCTCTGCAATTTTATCTACGACATAGCGAGTATAAGCAGGGCGATTCTCACGACCACGCTTGGGAACAGGAGCCAGATAAGGGGCATCTGTTTCCACTAGTATTTTTTCAAGTGGTAGGTGGGTTGCTGCTTCTTGAATATCTCTTGCCTTTTTAAAGGTAACAACACCAGAAAATGAAAGGCTCATTCCAAGCTCAATAAACCGCTCTGCCATTTTAAGTGTCCCAGAATAAGAATGCATAATGCCACCGCGTGGTCCTACCCCCTCACTCTTGATAATCGCATACGTGTCCTCCAAGGCATCACGGGTATGAACAACAAAGGGTAAATCAAATTCCTTGGCAAGGGCAATCTGCCTACGAAATACCTGCTCTTGGACTTCTTTTGTTGCTGTCATCCAGTGATAATCCAATCCAATCTCTCCCAGAGCAATTACCTTGTCATGCTTGAGTTGTCCACGTAGGTACTGTTCCACCTCATCATTATAGGTTCCAGCTTCTGTCGGATGCCAACCAATGGTTGCATAGAGTTGCTCATGATGCTCTGCCAAATCTAAGGCACGTGCGATCGTCCATTCATCAAAGCCTACTACATTCATTCTGGTCACTCCCATTTCTGTAGCTAAGGCCAGTTCTTCCTCTATCCGCCCCTCAAACTCTTTCACATTGAGGTGGGTATGAGTATCAAAAATCTGAATCATCTTTTTCTCCTACACTTTATACATCATAACACCTAATACGCAATAAAAATCAAAAGTAGACTCGCTTTCACAATTAGAATGGTGAAAGGTTGAAAATGAGAGTAGCACCGCTCATTTCCTTATAATCGAAGCCGAAGGGAGAACGAGCCTTCACCAAGGCAAGTTGACCAAGGATCCTTTTGATTTTTAAAGAGTATAAGCACCGTTTCAAAAAAGCCAAAAATAGAACCTAGTCCACTCCCATTATACCGCTTTTACCATAAAAAAACCAACAGACTCGAGTTTCTGCTGGCTTTTTATCGTTTTATTATGCCACTGCAAGCACTTTGCGCCCTTTACGACGACGAGCTGCTAACACGCGACGGCCGTTTTTAGTTGACATACGGTTACGGAATCCGTGTTTGCGTGCGCGACGGATTTTACTTGGTTGAAAAGTACGTTTCACGATGAATACCTCCTCATAGATTTTGTATTCGTTTAGCCGGCTAGTTTTGATCAGTTACTAAACATACTTTACTATTCTATCTGATTCTTTCTGCTTTGTCAAGCCATTCTCGCTGGTCAACTCCCTAAATTTAGCTAAATTTCAATCATTTACTACATTCAATTTACTACACTCTATGAAAAAACAACAATAAATCACGAAAATGTTCAAGAAAAGACCAGGGATATCTTCCCCAGTCTGATTGTTATCCCCTATAAAAATCACCTTTTAAAGAGGATTAGTCATTTTTTCCTTCAATATCAACTACCACATAACGGTTTGGCTCACTGCCTTCTGAATAACTGGTCAAACCATCCATTTTTGAAATAATCCGATGGATAATTTTACGCTCACTACTAGACATTGGGTCGGTATGGTAGGCTTCTTGCTCCTCAAGTACACGTTCAGCAAGTTTTTGGGCATAACCTTGTAAGACTTCCGCACGATGCTCCACATAGTCATTAACATTGATGGTCACATAAAAATTACGCTCATAACGATTGTAAAGGAAATTTTGAGCTAGCAGCTGGAGGGATTTTAAAACCTTTCCATGGTAGCCAATGACACGTCCTGGCTCATCCGTATCCACTTGAAGATTGATGGTACGACGACTGTGAGTAGCTTCAATCCGTGCTTCCACATCCATATCATCTAAGATTTCTTGGAGATAAGCAGACACCTCTGCCACTACTTGGTCAATATCATATTGGGGCTCAATCTTAATATCTAAATCACCAAATGATTCTGCTTTAGCTGTCTCCATATCTTCATCTTTAATAATTTCGATACGGCCGGTCTCAGCTAGAATGGTCTTGGCATCTTTCTTATTTTGCAAGATTTGAGCTTTTACCGTATCTTCTAAATGCTGACCCGTCTTTTCAAATTCTTTTACTGCTGCAACAACCTTTCCAAGATCAATCGTCGCTTCAGAGACACTTTTCACAGGCTCATTCAGGCTATTCACTTCATTTGGAACACCTCGCACTGCTTTTTGATTCGCCTTTACAACTGTCGTTTCATCGATAACATCGATATCTACTTGAGCAGGCTTTTTCCCAAATCCTAAGAATCCTTTTTTCTCACGTGCCAACACTGTAATATGTGCTCTTTTACGGGGAATATTTAATTCCGAAAGCCCATTCTGGATTGCTTCTTCTACTGTTGCTCCTGTAAATTTCATCTTCTATCTCCTAAATATCCTATTTCTTTCTCCGAGCCTTTTTCTTAGCTTTTCTGATTCTCGCCTGACGTTCCCGCTCCGCCTCCAGCTTGGCTTGACGCTCCGCAATGATTTTAAAGGGATTGTTCAAGATCAAAATTTGGAAGACTTGATAGGCATTTGATACGGTCCAGTAAAGGGTAACCCCACTCGCTGCCGAAAGGGCAAATAGCAAAATCATAAGGGGCATCGCAAACATCATGACTGTCATAACAGTATTGCGTTCTGGTGCAGCCTTGTTGCTCAACCACATGCTTAAGAAGGTAAAACCAGTGGCTAGAATAGGCAAGATATAATAAGGATCTGTATCTCCAAGGTTTAGCCAAAGGAAATGTCCCACCCGTAGGTCTGGTACCCTCGTCAAGGCCTGGTAGAGAGCCAGCAAGATTGGCATCTGAATCAGGACTGGAATCATGGAGGCGGACATCTTAACATCATTGTCCTTATAGAGCTTACGTGTAGCCTCTGTCAGCAACTGCCGACTCTCCAAATCCTTTCCTGGATACTGCTCTTGCAAGGAGCGCAATTGAGGTTGCAACTCCTGCATTTTCCGAGACGAAGTAATCTGTAGTTGGAAAAGTGGCAAGAGTAGAGTACGGACTAAAATGGTGAAGAGAATAATCCCTACTCCCAACTGTCCATTGATAGACAATAGTTTAATGATACTTGCAAACCAATAAATCAGTCGTTCCCAAGCATCTGTCGATTGCCCAGTCACATCTCCCCTACCACAAGCTGTCAGTAAAAGCAGAGACAAAGTGACCAGACTGGTCCATTTAACTTTCTTTTTCAAGCGAAACACCTTCCTGGTATAATTTAGCTAGTTTTAAAACATGCAGAAGATTTTGCCTCATTTCTTGATAGGATAACTCCTCCACCCCTTTACGAGCAATAACTACAAAATCATCGCTTGCTAGATAAGGAGCGCATTCCATCAGAATATGTCGAATTTTACGTTTAATTCTATTGCGAGTCACTGCATTTCCCAATTTTTTACTGACAGATAAACCTACTCGGAAATGCGACTGCTCCTTAACCAACCGATAGATTACAAACCTCCGATTGGCTATATTTTTGCCCTGTGTAAAAATATCGTTAAAATCACGCTCACGCTTCACACGATACGTTTTCTTCAAAATCCAACTCCATCTTTCAAAATTACTTCCATTATACCATATTTTTCAAAAAAGCCAATAAACTACCTCATTATGCAGGTCATCCTCAAGGAAAATTACAAACAAACGAAACTCTGGATAAAAAATAAAGCTAGGTAACAATCCCCCTAATGCTAGGAAATAAAAGCCGTTACAGTCCGTTCGTTTTAAAATAGGCTGTACGAATAACTCGATACGCATAAAGTCAGTAGTGAATGAAGGGAACTTTTAAAAGCTCTTTTCCGCCCAGGATCGGTTACCAGTAAAGTTTATAACCTTGATGAGGTAGAACCCTGTTAAGGATGTTCCCTCGTCTTCATCGACCTCTGCGTCTATCTCCTATTTTTACTTTGCTCGCTTAACATCCTCGTATCTTATTTTTACTGAGCTTGAGCTAAAATCTTAATCAAAAAGGTACTCTTTCCTAGCGGCAAACTCTCCTCTACTTCTTCGTCAAATTTCTATTGTATATATATTTTAACAACCTGTATCTTGATGTATTAAATTTTATGCTTTGGTCTTGATTTTTCCTCTTTTTTTAATTGACGAAAAGGTAGAAATATAATATAATAATATAGAAAAAAGAAAAGGAGATTACAAATGAAAAAGATCTTTTCCTACGCCTCGTTAATCCTAGCTGCGTCTGTATTGGTAGCATGTGGCTCAGGTTCCAAAGAGACTACAGTGACCGATGGAGAAACTGCTGGTAATGCTGAAATGGAGGTTAGAATAAAGGATGGAATGTATATTCTTCCACCGGATGAATCTTCAGATAGTAACTATCTAGCTTTAAATCTCGAAATAAAAAATAAAGGCAGTAAAAAATTAGAAATTTCAAAATTTAATGTCTCTCTTTATAATTCTGATGATGAAAAAGAAGAGTCACTAGATGTTTACGATTCCAACGATAAGTTTAAAAACCTTGGTTTTGAAAATTTATCTGAAGGAAAGACAACAACCGGTTATGTCGTTTTCGAAGT
Organism: Streptococcus sp. 1F3; assembly: GCF_054968985.1. Classification (NCBI taxonomy): domain Bacteria; kingdom Bacillati; phylum Bacillota; class Bacilli; order Lactobacillales; family Streptococcaceae; genus Streptococcus; species Streptococcus sp. 1F3. Next base: position 45,020 of record NZ_JBUEQR010000009.1, read on the forward strand.
CGAGTCTAAAGATGAAAGCTATGAATTGCACTACTCTCCTGTAAACTACGATTTAAAGAAAGAGGTCAAGGATGTAGTCATCAAAATCGATCCTTCCAAATATCCTGATGATAAAGAAAAGATTGCCGACCTCGCTAAAGAATACATTACAGATGTATTTTTAAATGGTGAAACAACAGGTGGTACGAGCAATGTCAGTGCCAAGTCAGTCAATCCTGAGGTCGTTACTCTAGGCTCTTCTGATAAAAAAGAGAAAGAAGAAGAGGAAGAGTCAGATAAACAATCCGATTCTGGCTTCACGTTGGCTAATGATGTCGAAAAAGAGAGAAGTGAATTTACAAAAAACTTCATGGATACATTCGGTAGCGAATTTAGTTATTACCAACCATCCGAGGCAGAGCTTCGCACTTTTGTAGAAGCCTATATCAAGACAAATGCAAAACGTGCCAAAATTACTTATACCGTAACAGAGTTCTTCCCAGATAGCGCAGTAGTTTATATCCGTCCTGAAACGATTGGATTAGAGAATGTAAAAACCTATGATTTGGTTTCCAAGTTTGCTCAAGATCATGCCAACGACTACAATAACTATAATGACGCCCTCAAGGCAGCAGAAAAGTATCTATTGGAACAGATCCCTAGTCAGCTAGATTCAACCCCATTAGTAACAGATAATATGAGTGATCGAAATGGCTTCCGCTTAAAATTGACCAATAAAAAAGGCAAATGGACGATCGATACTTCTGATTATCAATACGAGAGTATTGTCAGAGCTTTCAGTGGTGGACTGTACTAAGGCTTAACAGTAGTATAAGTCTATAAAATATAGCACTCTGCAATCCCTCCAAAGCACTTGAAACCTTGGAGCAAAAGAAAAACAAGGTAAAGACTTGTCACCTGTATTGAACAGGAGACGGGTCTTTTCTTTCCATCTATAGGGTAGTTCATTCGAAAACGCTATACTAATACTCTTTAAAAATCAAAAGGATACCTCGTCAACTTGCCTTGGTGAACGCTCGTTCTACCTTCGGCTTCGACTATAAGGAAATGAGCGGTGCTACTCTCATTTCCAATCTTTCACAATTCTGAATTATGAAAGCTAGTCTACTTTTGATTTTTAGTGAGTATAGGGACAAAAAACGTTCATTGCTCCACAATACTGCTAGATATGTTCCTTTCCATACCAAATCATAAATAAGAATACTATGCCAGAGGGTTATCATTATCAAGAAATGCTAGCTCCTATTTTTAAGAGTAAGAGAAGGAGATAAAAACATAGTTGAATACTGGAATGCCTATTTAGAAAATGGGCAAAAAACAGATAAAATCCTACAACGAGGCAAAGCGATTCCTCAAGGGCTCTATCACCTAGTCGTGGAATGCATCATTATCCACAAGGATAAGAGTGTCCTTTTTATGAAACGAGATAGCAAAAAACAGACCTTTCCGAATTACTACGAAGCAAGCGCTGGCGGATCAGCCCTTCTTGATGAAAGCCCCGAAATGGCTATTCTCCGTGAAATAAAAGAAGAAACAGGTCTCCAACTGCAGGCTCACCAACTCGTTCACCACCATCACTTTGTCATGCATGAACATCAGTGTGTCTTTGACCTCTATTGGGCAGAAGTCGATTGTCAAAAACAGGCAGTTACTCTCCAAAAAGGAGAAACGACTGATTTTATTTGGGTACCCCACCTAGCACTTTCTTCTTTTTTAGAGCAACAATCAGTCATTCCACGACAAAAGGAATATCTCAAGCGACTATTTTTAGAAAAAGACTAGTTCCCAAAATGACAAACTAGATATACTCATTTCGTTTACCTTTTATTACTTCAACGATTGTGGAAACTTCGTTTCCTTATTTCCAGCTTCCAATCATCTTCTAGATGAATTGTGGAAACTTCGTTTCCTTATTTCCAGCTTCCAATCATCTTCTAGATGATTGGAACTCACTTTGCCGTACTCTACGATTGTTACTGACTATCGTCAGTATGATTTCCAACCTTCAACAGTCCTTAGACTGTTGAAGCAGCCTGCAGCTCGTTTCCTAGCATAGTCAATTCACTTTAAAACCAGCACGATAATTATGATATGCCTGTTTATGCTACATACTCAAGGGCAGTTTTGCTAATTCCATAACATAGTTTTTAAAAGTGAAATAACTATACTAAAAGTAAACGAAACAACTATAAATTAATAACTTGAATTGAACTCGGACTAAAAATGCTAGAAAAAAGATGAATCGGCTTGATGACAGAAGTCATCTGCTCCAATTCCCTATTTTTCTGTCCATTTTCTTTACGTCCTCATATCTTAAGTGAACTCGGACTAAAAATGCTAGAAAAAAGATACATATACCCTTGGTACACTTTGCTCGCTTTAGAGCTTTTGGATCAGTAAAGGAGTGAAGCAGTCGCAATTTCTAAATCACGGCTACTCCACTCCCTTTTTCATTTATTTCTCAATTTCTTTCAACATCTTGTCCAAATGTTGGATTGATTTTTCACGGCCGAGCAGATAAATAGTATCTGGCAATTCTGGTCCGTGCATTTCACCGGAAACAGCGATCCGGATTGGCATAAAGAGATTCTTCCCTTTAATTCCTGTTTCTTTTTGAACCGCCTTGATTTGCGGGAAGATATTTTCAGATTTGAACTCTTCAGCAGATAAGGCTTCTAATTTTTCTTTAAAAGTAGCAAGAACGGTTGGTACTGTTTCTCCTGCCATGATTTCTTTTTCAGCTTCCGTCAAAGCCGGGAAATCGTCAAAGAACAAATCTGTCAAGGGGACAATTTCATCCACTGATGTTAATTGTGGTTTATAAAGCTCTACCAATTTTTCAGCCTTGTCTGTCAAGCGACCTGCTTCTTTTAGGAATGGTTTTGCCATTTCAAAAATCGTTGCAAAATCTGCCTTCTTGATGTACTCATTGCTCAACCAGTCTAACTTCTTGGAATCAAATGAAGCCGGGGACTTACTCAAGCGACTCTCATCAAACAAACGGATGATTTCTTCCTTGGAGAAAATCTCCTCCTCACCTCCAGGTGTCCAACCAAGAAGCGTCACAAAATTAAAAATTGCTTCTGGTAAATATCCTTTTTTCCGATAGGCTTCAATTGACATTGTATTTGGATCGCGTTTGGAAAGTTTTTTCCCTGTCCCAGCGTTGATAATCAAGGTCATGTGACCAAATTCTGGCGCTTCCCAACCAAGCGCTTCATACACCATAAGCTGCTTTGGAGTATTGGCAATGTGATCATCTCCACGAATGACATGGGAAATCTCCATCAGATGATCATCGATAACCACAGCAAAGTTGTAGGTTGGATAACCATCTTTTTTCTGAATCACCCAATCTCCACCAATATTGCCACCTTCAAACTCAATCTCACCCTTAACCATATCCGTCCATTTGTAGATACCTGTCTCATTCACTGCCAGACGAACGGTTGGAATGATACCTGCTGCCTCACGCTCGGCAATATAGGCTGCTTTTTCTTCATCTGACATCCCAAGATATTCATTGATGTAGCGTGGTGTTTCACCTGCTGCCTCTTGACGTTCACGCTCTGCTGCCAATTCTTCCTCTGTCACATAGGACTTGTAAGCCAAACCCTTTTCTAGGAGTTCATTGATATACGTTTGATAAATTTCAAGGCGTTCTGATTGGCGGTATTGTTCGTGGGTTTCAGGGCTCTCATCCCAGTCAATTCCCAACCAACGCAGGTTTTCAAGTTGCGAACGCTCACCATCTTCAATATGGCGTTTGCGATCGGTATCCTCAATCCGAATAATAAAGGCTCCACCATGATGGCGCGCAAAAAGATAATTAAATAATGCCGTACGAGTATTTCCAATATGTAGAAATCCCGTTGGACTTGGTGCATAACGCACACGAATCTTTTTTGTCATGTATACTACTCTCCTTGTCAACATTCACTAGTTCCTATTATAGCACATATCCCTTGCTTTGAGCCAAAAAATCAGCCACTAGGGCTGATTTATTACATGCTACTAATGACAAGATTTGAAAATGCCAAATCGGCTTTGACCTCGAGCCTCTTTTCAAATACTGTAGGCTAAGAAACCTGTTGAATGATACTGAATGCCTTATCCGCTCTTCCTGTTATGATTACAAAAATGCATCCAGCAGGGTAGTCTTGCCACCACCATCTCCACCACCGGTTATGATGTGACTACCAATTACTTGAGCAAAGGTTTCAATATTTAAACTTTGAACATAGATATCTCCATATCCTGAGAAGGTATTGACCACGCCTTCTCCTGTTCCAATAGACTGCAAGAAGCCATTTTCAAGATGAATGTCATAATTCAAATCCTTACTCCAGGCTACTACATGGGCATTATCAATCGTAATACTACCACCTCTTAATTCCAATCTTTTGATAGAGCCAAAAGAATTAGCAAGCAAGGTTCCCTCTCCTTCTGTCGTCATGACAAAGAAACCACCCTGCCCTCCAAACAAGGCACGACCAACACTTTGGCGCTCCATTTTATACTGGGCAGACCCATCTAGAGCTAAGAAGGCCCCATCATTCAAGCGGTACTGTTTCACCCCTAACTCAAGGGCAATCACCTGCCCGGGCATAGAAGGAGCAAGCGCCAATTTGCCATCATCAGCACTGGATACCGCTTCTGTAATAAACATGGACTCACCTGATGTCACGGAACGCCCAATAGCTCCCATGAGCTTACCAAAACCAGAACCACCACGCGCATTTAACTTGGTATTTAAGGTTACACTCGGTGTGTGATAAACCATGCTTCCTCGCTGAATGTAGGCAGTCTCTCCTCTTTCTAAGGCAATCTCCACTAATGGAAATTGCATATTACTGTCAATGGTGTAGTTCATTCGATTATCGGCCATCGTTTAAACTCCTTTTGTATCATTATTCTAATACAGATATCATACATCTTTTTTAAAAGCCTGTCAAGCTTCTCTATACTACTTCTGTCATGCAACCCGTATCGACATCATAGACAGCACCGTAAATACTAATATCATCTGGAATCAGCGGTGATTGACGAAGCAAATCCATATCTTCACGGACACTTTCTTCCACATTGGTAAAGGGAAGAAAGTCCTGATGGGATACATCTATTCCCAACTTTTCTTGCAATTCTTCCTGAAAAGCCTCATTGGTAAAGGTCTGAGCTCCACAATCTGTATGGTGCAAGACTACGATTTCCCTAGTCCCCAGTTGCTGCTCAGAAATAACAAGCGAGCGAATCATATCATCGGTGACCCGACCGCCAGCATTCCGCAGGATATGAGCATCCCCTAGGGCTAATCCTAAAGCCTGTGCCACATGTAAACGTGAGTCCATACAAGTCACAATCGCTACTCTAGTTTTCGGCTTCAAAGGCAAGTGATATCGGCCATGCAGATTAACATAGGCCTGATTCGCCTTCATGAAATTCTGAAAATAGGACATCAAAACTCCTTTCCTACTCTTCATCTTCCTTTCTTTTCCTACTAGACTACCATGTTCCAATTTTTTTGTCAGCGCTTAGGTTTGAAAAAGGAAATGTACACTGTTACTTCCGAATCTTTGGGTAAACCATACTCAAAAAAGCTAGAAGCACCCCTGAACCTCTAACTTTTCTCTATGGATATCTACTTGTTCAATAAAGTCAACCTAACCGAAGACTTTCTGCAACACTTCCCCAATAGTTGTCACACCAACCACGGTGATGCCTTTAGGAATTTCAAGGCCGATAAGGGAGTTTTTAGGAGCATACATCTTAGTAAAACCTAGCTTAGCAGCTTCATTAATCCGCTGCTCAATGCGGGTAATACGACGGATTTCACCTGTTAGCCCGATTTCTCCGATAAAACATTCTTGAGGATTGGTCGGTTTGTCCTTGTAACTGGAAGCAATCGCAACAGCAACCGCCAAGTCAATCGCTGGCTCATCTAACTTAACACCACCTGCTGACTTAAGATAGGCATCTTGATTTTGGAGGAGCAAACCTGCTCGTTTTTCCAAAACTGCCATGATGAGACTAGCCCGATTGAAATCAAGTCCGGTCGTGGTTCGCTTGGCATTGCCAAACATAGTCGGGGTCACCAAGGCTTGCACTTCCGCTAAAATAGGGCGTGTCCCCTCCATGGTCACCACAATCGCAGATCCTGTCGCTCCGTCTAAGCGCTCCTCTAAAAAGACCTGACTAGGATTAAGGACTTCCACCAATCCAGTCGACTGCATCTCAAAGATACCAATTTCATTGGTCGAACCAAACCGATTTTTAACCGCACGTAAAATCCGAAAGGTATGCTGGCGTTCTCCTTCAAAATACAGCACGGTGTCCACCATATGCTCTAACATACGAGGGCCTGCAAGCGTTCCTTCCTTGGTCACATGTCCTACGATAAAGGTAGCGATATTGTTGGTCTTTGCGATCTGCATCAACTCCGCCGTCACCTCTCGAACTTGACTGACCGAACCCTGAACGCTTGAAATCTCAGGGCTCATAATGGTCTGGATAGAGTCAATAATCAAAAAATCCGGCTGAATCCTCTCTACCTCTGCTCGGATACTCTGCATGTTGGTCTCCGCATAGAGATAAAATTCATTGTCAATATCACCAAGGCGCTCGCTCCGAAGCTTGATTTGCTCAGCCGACTCCTCCCCGCTGACATAAAGAACTGTCCCACGACTGGCTAACTGGGTCGAGACTTGTAAGAGTAGGGTTGATTTTCCAATCCCTGGATCCCCACCAATCAGCACGAGACTACCCGGTACTACACCACCACCTAGAACCCTGTTAAACTCTCCCATATCGGTCTTGGTTCGGCTAACATTGCTTGAAGTGACTTGATTCAGCTTAACAGGTCTAGTCCGCTCTCCTGTCAGGGATATCCGTGCATTTTTCACTTCTACTACTTCTATTTCCTCCACAAAAGAGGACCACGTGCTACAATTAGGACAACGTCCTAGGTATTTAGGGGAATGGTAGTCACAATTTTGACAGACAAAGGTTGCTTTTTTCTTTGCCATGCCTAATTCCCCGTTGAACCGAAGCCACCTGTACGCTTCCCTCTTGCTTCATCACCATCTGCTAGTAAAAAGGGAGCAAAAACTGCTTGAACAATTCGCTCTCCAACTTCAAGAACGACAGGTCGATCGGTAATGTTTTGCATTTGAGCAAAGATATGTCCTTCGTTAGCAGGATTGCCATAGTAATCACCATCAATCACACCAACCGAATTAATCAAGACCAAGCCTTTCTTTCTGGGATTGGACGAACGATCATAGAGATAGAGAACCTCCCCTGCCTGCATATAAGCCTTGACCCCCGTCGGCACTAATGTAATCTCTCCTGGGCCAAGTTCCATACGCTCTGCTACTTTTAAGTCATAGCCTGCCGCATGCGCTGTCTCGCGCTTTGGGAGCAAGCTCTCATCAGTAAAGGATGATACTAATTCAAATCCACGTTGTTTCATGTCTGTCTCCTAACATTTCAAATAGTCTACGATCACCTACCATTATACTATATATTCGTAAAAAATGATGAAAAGGGAGATAAACCACTACTCCCTTGCTAAAACACCATATTCTGCCACTTCTATTTCCAGTTGGTCTGCTATTTCCTTCAAATCAGCATCGCGTAAGAGGACCAGCCCTTTTTGAATCATGGCCTCATCATTCTGACAGATCCCTAAACGGACCCAAGTAAACCCTAGTTGATCAACCCGCAGGCTATCAGTTGCCAGTTCATGTGCTTTCTGTGTTACTCGCAAGCAATTTTTAACATTACGCTCATGAAGAAAAACAGTTCCCATATTTGCCAAAAGCGAAAATTGACTACTAATGGACCCTCGAAAAGCACGATACTTCTCTAAGGAAAAGAAGACCTTCTCAGCAATCCTCTCCATTTGCTCTGGTGAAAAGCAGATGAGGACGATATTTAATTTGCGAAGATCTGATAGATACCATGTGTCACATTTTTCTAATTCCTGCCACATTTCTTGGGCAAGAGTGCGCGAGGTATCTCCAATACCGTCCTGACAGATGGACAGACATAGTTCGTATAGCTTGGCAATCCGTTCCACTCGAAGATCTTGATGTCTTTCTAAATAATGGTAACATTCCCCAAGCAAGTCTTGAAACTCACCGGCTTTCCGTACATTAGATGAAAAGTTTTCAAAATGTTCAATAATCTTAGTTCTCTCCGTCGGAGCATAGTAGTGACAAATATAATCAAATTCTGCAAAATCCATATCTAGTTGTCGGAGGATATGTTCAAATTTTTCTAAATTGGGTACTTCTTTATTGTTCTCAATTTTCGAGAGAGTTGTGCGCGATAGAAAATCACCACAAATTGCTTGCTGTGTCAGCCCCTTTCCCTGCCGAATTTCTTTTAATACTGTACCAAAATCCCAACGCATCACAGACACCTCCTTCTGATGTGAATATTATTTACATTATATGAAAATATTATAAATATATGGTACCATATTTTCTATAAAGGAACAAAAAATCTTAGGAAGAGGAAGATTGTCTAGGATTAGTGAGTTATGAAACATGTCTCTGATTCACTCTGGAAAGGAGAGACTGTATGTTGAGTAGATACCATATCAATATTAGTAACCTATACAAAGAAAGGATCATAAGATGAAAAAACTTAAACAATCAATACTATTATGTACCCTACTAGCTACAACTACTTATGGGATTACAGCTTTTGCTGCTACTTATGGGAATGAAGCTCACGGAGTCAAAAATACCGAACACTTTCAACTCTACTATGTAGGAGAAGCTTGGACCAATCAACGAGGAAATAGTACTTGGATAAAATACTATCGTAACGGCTCATTCATTGGTTCAGCAGTAGCCTACAAGGATAATTGGCGAACTGATGATGGGAAAGTATATGACAGTGTCACCATTTGGGACTCTATGAATCCTTGGGCACCTAAAACAACCTTTACTTACAAACTATAGTGAGAGTAGGAGAGTTATGAAACGAAATCTCAACCATTCCCTATTGCCATTAGCAGTATTAGATATTGGGACAATTTTATTACTCTCCCTTTACATCTATTATGGAAAAGGGGTATTTTTCCCCTTTATTTTCTTATCCCTTGTAAACGATGTCCTTATGTATGTCATCTTATTGTCTAACAAGCAAATAATGGCTATCCATCATTTATTGGGTAAACCAAAAATCGATTTTATCTACGACTATATGAAAGCACACGTTTTCATTATGGGCTGTAGTATCCTCCTATTTGCATGCTTTATCTTTATTATCCAAGCAACCATAGGGAAAGAGATTTTCATTTTAACAGAATGTTGTCTCATTCTTCTTCTCACCAATTCATTGGTCTACTGTATCTTTTTAAGGAACTGCCTATGAAAAGTATCTATCTCCTCATGTTAAAAAAACGCTGGTATCTCTTAGGATTACTGACCCTCATCACTCTTTTGATGAATCTCTTCTTGTGGAATGAAGCAAGCCAGTTGATTCGTGCCTATCCTATGTTAGAAATAGTAAAAATGGAAGGGCAAAAGGGAAGTTATGAAATACTTTACAATCCCCCAGTGACTACTGGCGGTCTGGTAACAGAGCCAAGTAAAGAAGAACGAGCAGCTCTCTACCAGATAATAGCTCCTTACTCAGATAAAGTCTCTAGTCATAAAATTGAGTATTTCCAAGGAGGTGAGTTAACTCCAATGACAGATGATGATCTCCAAATAGCCCTACTTTCAGACGAACTCCCTCCACTTTTCTTTGATGACATGCTACTACACAATCTAAGCGAAAACGACTATCAGCAACTCTTAGTAGCTATTCAAAAAAGTCACTTTCCAATCACTATCCAATCCATTCAAGATCGTTATCAGGTTCAAAAAAGCTATTACATGAACAATTTCTTCTTCGGGGCTACTGTTTCCTTCATCCTTTTCCTCTTTGGAAACGTGATTGTCGCATGGTTAATTGGAGCAACGCTAAAGATTTGCCAAGAAGAACTCACTGTTTTGCGACTAATCGGTCTGACTAGAAAACGTCTCTATCGCTATATGATGGGATTCTTTCTTATACCAATGTTCGTCAGTCTATCCCTTTTTTTCCTGCTAGTATGGGCGATGAGAGTCGGACTACTCCTCGCTGATAGCCTATATCTGTCTGCCATCAATAGTCTCCTACTAGGCTTCGCCTATTTCTTGACTTGCCATCGTTTGAAAGGAGCATTTCGATGATTACTATCAAAGGCTTAAGCAAAGCGTATAAGGACAAGGTGATTTTTACTAATCTAGATTTTGAAGCCTCCGCAGGACAAATCATTTTACTTCTGGGAAAATCTGGCTCTGGAAAGACTACCTTTTTAGATATTCTTGCAGGCTTGAAATCTGCTTCGATTCAATCCTATACCTATCGAGAAAAGACCATTGCCATTCAAGATGATGAGACGATGAGTGCCTTTCGCAATCAGCATATCGGCTATATCCCTCAAGATTTCGCCTTAATACAGGACTATACGGTGAAAGAAAATCTGCTCCTACCTGCCCTTTATCACCCTCATTTATCTGTTGAATCTATTGAACAAACCGTACTGGGATTAGCTAAACGATTTGAGGTGGCTGGTCTCTTAACCCAGAAGGTCAGAAATATTTCCGGTGGTCAAAAGCAACGTGTCGCCATTATTCGCAGTCTGGTCCTAAACCCCGATATTTTACTAGCAGATGAGCCAACTGCCAATCTAGATGCTGAAAATGTTCAACTCGTCCTTCAGCTTTTTAAAGAACAACAAACTGCAGGAAGAATCCTAATCATTGCAACCCACGACGAACGACTCTGTGACCTCGCTACTCATATCTATCAAATTGAAGATACAAAAAAGCTATGCCTGAAATGATAGCCCGTTCCTGAAAACTAAGATGAACATATCAATCTCTTGTTTAAGGGAGGACAGCAGAGAAAGCAAAGCGCAATAAAAAAATGGCGTTCGTACTCATTTATAGTATGCATCGTATTTGGATTTCGTAAAAATTATCTCTATTTGTTAGACCCGTATAAGGAGGAAATGTTATGAAACATAAAGAATATCTCAGTCTATTTTTCAATATCGTCATTCTCATCTCTATATTGAACCTACCTCAATTATTAGAAGAAGGTTGGAGATATCTATGGGGAGTTTGAGCGCAGGCTCCCTTATGAACTTTCCTAATAATCTAGCTCCCATCTGAGAAAGGAAGAAAATCACAGAAACAATATACTAGCTAGACGGAAGAAGATATGAAGATATATAGAATGCTAAAATTTCAATAAGGAATCGTACTTTCGTTCTAGATATGTGCAAAATAAATAACGAACGGAGTGAATTTTTAAAAGGTATTTCCCGTCCTAGATAATAACAATGTTATTATCTAGGACGGGATTTTTGAGACTATGGGCTCAGATGAAGCCTTGACGGAGCTTACTCTCTGATTTCTTTCTCAACCTTACCGCTTTATTGCATCGTTTTAACAGTCCATGGGATTGTGAAAAAACTGGTTCCCCTTTCCAATCTCTGTAAGCACCTAGTCAACCTCAGTTTAATCTTCAAAGGATACTTGCACAAAAAGTAAACGAAGCGACTATAAGAGTTCCCATGCAAATTTTTCACAAGTATGGTAGAATAGAGCTACTGATTACTCCCAAAGAGAGGAAGCAAGATGAACAAACAAAAAATTGCCGTACTCGGTCCCGGATCATGGGGAACAGCCTTGTCACAGGTTCTCAATGATAACGGTCACGAGGTCCGCATCTGGGGAAATAACCCTGATCAGATTGATGAAATCAACCACTTCCATACCAATAAACGCTATTTTAAGGACATTACCCTCGATTCAGCTATCAAGGCTTACAAAGAATTAAGCGAAGCGCTAGATGGGGTTGATGCCGTGCTATTGGTCGTCCCAACCAAGGTCATGCGCTTGGTCGCTAAGCAAGTCGCTGAAAAGCTGAACCACAAGGTAGTGATCATGCATGCGTCTAAAGGTTTGGAACCAGAAAGCCACAAACGCCTCTCTACGGTTTTAGAAGAAGAGATTCCAGCTACACTTCGAAGTGAGGTTGTTGTGGTATCTGGACCAAGCCATGCGGAAGAAACCATTATTCGTGACTTAACCCTCATCTCAGCAGCTTCTAAGAACTTAGAAACTGCCCAATACGTCCAAAATCTTTTTAGCAATCACTACTTCCGCCTCTATACCAACAACGATGTGATCGGCGTTGAAACAGCTGGTGCGCTAAAGAATATCATTGCAGTGGGTGCTGGTGCCCTTCATGGGCTCGGCTATGGGGATAATGCCAAGGCTGCTATTATCGCCCGTGGCTTGACTGAAATTACCCGATTAGGAGTTGCAATGGGAGCCAATCCACTGACCTACAGCGGTCTATCTGGAGTTGGCGATTTGATCGTCACAGGAACCTCTGTCCATTCACGTAACTGGCGGGCAGGAGATCAGCTCGGACGCGGTGAAAAGCTAGAGGACATCGAACGCAATATGGGCATGGTCATTGAGGGCATTTCAACAACTAAAGTCGCCTACGAACTAGCCCAAGAACTCGGGGTCTATATGCCTATTACCCAAGCTATCTATAGTGTAATCTATCAAGGGGCTAGCATTGAGGAAGCTATTAAAAATATTATGTCTAGCGAATTCCGTCAGGAAAATGAATGGTCATAAAGGAGAAAAGATGACAAAAAAAGTTAGAAAAGCCGTGATTCCAGCGGCTGGTTTAGGAACTCGCTTCCTACCAGCCACCAAGGCATTAGCAAAAGAGATGTTGCCCATTGTAGACAAGCCAACCATTCAATTCATCGTAGAAGAAGCACTTGCTTCAGGAATTGAAGATATTTTAGTTGTTACAGGAAAATCAAAACGCTCCATTGAGGACCATTTTGACTCCAATTTTGAATTGGAATACAACCTAAAAGAAAAAGGCAAGGATGATCTCTTAAAATTAGTAGACGAAACAACGGGCATTCGCCTACATTTTATCCGTCAAAGTCACCCTCGTGGTTTGGGAGACGCCGTCTTACAAGCAAAAGCCTTTGTTGGGAACGAACCCTTTATCGTCATGCTTGGAGACGACTTAATGGACATCACTAATAAAAAAACCATTCCCCTCACCAAGCAACTGATGAATGATTATGACAAGACACATGCTTCTACCATTGCCGTTATGCCCGTGCCTCATGAAGAAGTCTCTTCCTACGGGGTCATTGCACCACAAGGGGAGGGAATCAACGGTCTATACAGTGTCGATACCTTTGTGGAAAAACCTGCACCTGAAGAGGCACCGTCTGATCTTGCCATCATCGGTCGCTACCTCCTCACCCCTGAAATCTTTGATATTCTGGAAAATCAAAAACCAGGAGCAGGAAATGAGATTCAACTAACAGATGCCATTGACACTCTCAATAAAACACAGCGTGTCTTTGCCCGTGAGTTTAAAGGGAACCGCTACGATGTGGGAGATAAATTTGGCTTTATGAAAACCTCAATTGACTATGCCTTACAACACCCGCAAGTCAAGGATGATTTAAAACAGTATCTCATCCAGCTTGGAAAAAAATTAGAAGAAAAGAAATAAAAAATACACGAATCTTTCTGTAGCTGTACTGCTGAAAGATTCGTGTGTTTCATTTTCCTAAAGTTTCTATATCCTATACCCAAAGAAAATCAAACACTAATACTCAATAAAAATCAAAAGTAGACTAGCGTTCACCAAGGCAAGTTGACGAAGTATCCTTTTGATTTTTAAAGAGTATAGACTAGGAAACTAGCCAAAGGCTACTGCTATAGACAATATAGATATCAACGAAGGGACCATTGAACTCTGTTAAACTCTTTTTCTATCCCCATAAAACGGTCCTTTAACGATCCATGCTACTCTCAATAGGAACCTATTATTTGGAAATAGGGTTCAAGTCATTCCATTTTACCTTCATGACAACGGTTTGAAGCCTACTATGATATACTAATAGTATAAAAGCAAAACAAGCCCTGCCATAAAATGATGGCAATAGACTATTTATCAGGAGACCATTATATGAAAAAAGTAAGCTTAAGGGAGGCTAAAACAACTGAAAAAACCTCCCTCTACCCTATCTTTGAAGAAGCTAAACCCTATTTTAATAAAATAGAAGGGCGCGATCCTTTACACCCACTCATGCCTATCAATGAGCTAATCCCTGATATTCCTGCTGAACACTGCCATTGTTTCAGCATCTATTATGGAGAAACCATTATTGGGTATTTATGGGTATTGAATGACTCGCCATCTAGCTACTATATTTTGCATTTTTATATTTCTCAAAAATATAGAAATCTTGGTCTAGGAAAGCTCGCTATCAAGGAATTAGAAGGTACATACAATCTCAATCAGCTAGAAAAGGCAGAACTAGTTGTTTCTGCAAACAATTATCTCGGTTTACGTTTTTGGAAGTCAGTAGGATTTACTAATATTTTAAACGTTTACAAGGAAGAGGATATCGGTACAACATCTGTTGAACTTGAACTGCAAAAAATATACAAACCGTAAGATTCATCCTTCCTTACCAAATTGTACAATCCGACCATTTCAAAAAGTGGGATATCCTTAAGTCAATGTCATTACGTTCACTAACCTATCACACATTCTATGGTGGATTCATTTTTCTAGGTTACACTAATACAAAAGTTCCATCACTACTATGACCTCTTATTCACACTAACGCGTTTCACAACTTTCTAATTGTGTTATTGGCTGACTTCTTGTCGTTCGTTGTTACTAGGTTAGTACCTCTACATACCCTCCATACCTAAAAACAACCTCTCAAATTGAGAGGTTGTCTATTTCTATAGCTAATTAAGCTTTGTTTTCAGAACCGAAAACATCGATACGTTCTTCAACAGAGGCTTGAATAGCTTTTACACCATCTGCCAAGAATTTACGCGGATCAAATAGTTTTTTCTTGTCGTATTCTGCTTCGTTTGCTTCGTAGCTACGAGCAAATGCACGAGTTGCATCTGCAAATGCAATTTGGCACTCTGTATTTACATTTACTTTTGCTACACCAAGTTTGATAGCTTCTTGAATTTGCTCATCTGGAATACCAGACCCACCGTGAAGAACGATTGGGAATCCTGGAACAGCCTCTGTCAATTTCTTCAAGTGATCAAGGTCTAGACCTTCCCAATTTGCTGGATATGGACCGTGGATATTACCGATACCTGCTGCCAAGAAGTCAATTCCAGTTTCCACCATTGCTTTTGCATCTTCAATTGGAGCAAGCTCACCAGAACCGATGATTCCATCTTCTTCTCCACCAATTGTTCCTACTTCAGCTTCTACTGAGATACCTTTTGCATGTGCTAATTTTACAACTTCACGTGCTTTCTCAAGATTTTCTTCAACTGGAAGATGTGAACCATCAAACATGATTGAGGTGTAACCAACTTCAATACATTCAAGCGCATCTTCATAATGACCGTGGTCAAGGTGAATTGCAACTGGAACAGTGATGTTCATTGATTCTACAAGGTTTGCAATCAAGTTACGAGCTACTTTATAACCCCCCATGTATTTTGCTGCACCCATTGAAGTTTGGATAAGAACAGGAGCTTTTTTAGCTTCTGCTGCCCGCAAGATTGCTTGCGTCCACTCAAGGTTGTTTGTGTTAAATCCACCAACTGCATACCCATTGTCACGAGCTGCTTGGACAAATTTTTCTGCTGAAACGACTGGCATTTTCTAGCCTCCTATTTGATTTTTTAGGGTTTCCCCATCTACATCGTTTATTTTATCACATTTTCATGAAAAAAGCTAATGTTACTCCATTTTGAAAACGCTTAAGATTTGTAAAAATAGACAAAGATAGCTATCTCAAAAATTCAACCATTTCTTCAGGTCTCTCAACAGAAAAAATCTGTGACTCTAACTTTTCATATTGAGTAGTATCAAAAGCAAGAACTGGTTTTTCAGCATTTCTAACCATATCTAAGAATTCATCTAACTTAGCCTCATGATTGATATCTAAATAGTAGTCACAATTCTCTATCAAGTCCTCTACAAGATAGCCAATAGCCCGAGGATGAAGATGGACATTTTCATAGACCGCAAGCCTCATAAGATTACCAGCCATATTGGTAAAAGCTACAATATGAAATTTACAATCAGGTAAAGCCTGTACAAGATAATCAATTTTCTCAACATTATAAGAATTAGTGATAACTAACAAATTCAAGCGATATTGTTTTACTTCTACAGGCACATATAGATTACGCCATTTACCTATAATGTCAGACCAGTCCATTAGATGGTATTGCCACCATACTTCCCTTAGACGCCCCGAAGAGTTTGTATTCCACGGTTTATCCCCTGACACATAGTGAAGAATTAAAGGGAGAGGAGAGAGACTCTTTTCAAAGATAAACCGATGACCATAGTGATAAGCACCCATATCATAACCAATTTGAAAATTATAGATATCATCTAAGAGATGGTAGCGTCCATCAAAAAGGTTATTTAAGATAGTCTGATCGCCTTCTGGCACTTGAGCATAGGTTTGATTTGTAGTTTCAATCAGACGAGATGTGAGATCTTCCTGACGCCATAGATGATTATTTACAAGCATGACCCCTGCATTAAAGCCTATTCCTAAACCAAAAGTAGCATGTGCTGCAGCAATATAATTTGATTCAAAGCCAAAGTCCTTTTCAAACAGCTCCTGCAAACTTCCTGTCACGACCAAATCACTATCCAAATACAAGACCCTATCTTCCTCCACAAAACGAGGGATAAAGTAGCGGGCAAATGTCATGTAATTGATATGGCATAGATTGTGATCTAAAGTCCAATTTTCGTTTAACCCCACATCTAGTAACTTAATATCTACTAGGTCAGATGAGATTGAACGTAAAAGCTTTCTAGTATGAATAAACCACTCCTGCGGGATATCTTGGTTAAAAACATAAATCTTTAGATGAGAATTATGGTAAACAAGAGATTTAATAGCTGTTTCAATCTGTCGGATATACCCATAATCTCCTGCAAGAACAATTGCTTTTCGATCCATACTACACCTGTACCTCTATAATTTTCTCGCGCTTTTAAAAAGGGCTGGTCAAACCAGCCCTAACGATGCGGAGAGAGGGACTTGAACCCTCACGACCTAAAGCGGTCACAGGATCCTTAGTCCTGCGCGTCTGCCAATTCCGCCATCCCCGCGATTGAGTACCCTACTAGTATATCAGCTCCTCTATTTCTTGTCAATACTTTCTAAAGATTTTTTATAAATCATTTACCATAGCCACTTGTCAAGTCAAGTGCAACAGGTTCGCCAATAGACTAGAAAATAAGTGTTCAGGCTGTTTGGGCTAGCCCAAACAAAAAATGTGCGGTTTTATACTTGTGAATTCGTCTAGGTCTATTCCTGATAGCAGAAACCTAGCGATAGAGTTCTTCTGTCATTAGTAGGTTAAGAGAGACACCCTTTGGGAGAGACAAACCCTTTCAAAAGACCGTTGAAATTCTCGTTGGTCCCTCTCTCATGAGAAGAATAAGGATGGGCAAAATAGACATCAACCCCTTTTAGGTCTGATAAACGACTGAATTCTGAGCCATTGTCCGACGCGATAGAGCAAATAGGATACTGATACAGGACGTTCTTAACAGCCTTATTGACCGTTGTTTCAACCTGTTTATTCGCTAGTTTTACGGCGATAGCAAATCGTGTCTCAACATACCGAATCCTAAGCGTCCCTCTCCCTTTATAAGACTTTTAATCTATATCCAAACCATCACTCACTGACAATAAAACGAAACCAATGGATTCATTTTATCCGAGCTAAGAAGCTAGAAAGCGAGGATCAATCTCAGTGGTTCAAGCCAATCTGCTTTGATTATCTATGTTATCCAGGAGTTGCTTCACCAATCTATTCCAGACGGATGAAGGTTGGGACATGAAGCGTTTGACACAAGCGGTAAACACTCTTGTATCTTGATGTAACTACATCCGAACTAAGATCTGTGTAAAAAAGGAGATTTCCTCGTATTCATCGCGCACGTCACCCATCTCCTATTTTCGTTTAGCTCCTAATCTTCTCACGTCTAAAATGAACACCAGCTAAAGGCTCACTTCGTTCGCTATTTATTTTATACGTAGCAACTGATTCCTACATTCTCTTTTAAAAGGAAAGCACTATATACGAGAGTAAAAAATAAATCTTCTCTAGAAAATCTAAGAGGTACATCTCCTGGCTGATTTCTTCCTAAATAAATAGAGAAACTGCCCTGTGTTTCAAGCACGGTATCAAAACCCTATTTTACCGTAGTCGTTACAAACTTGCACATTTTATAAAAACTTCTATTCGCTCACATTAAAAAACCACCCTGCCTGAGCAGGGGAAGATCCTTTCATACCTACTTCTGATTTTCTACCGCAGCAGATACAAAGGCAGTGTAGAGTTCCTCTGGGCGGTTTGGACGACTGGACAACTCTGGGTGGTATTGGCAGGCAACAAAGAATTTATTTTCCGGAAGTTCCACGATTTCGACTAGACGATTGTCAGGTGACACTCCTGAAAAGACAAACCCCGCTGCTTCAAATTGTTCACGAAATTGATTGTTAAATTCATAGCGATGGCGGTGACGACGTTGCACCACCTCTTGATTATTATAAGCTGCTGCTGCTCGACTTCCCTTTTTGAGTTTCGATGGATAAAGGCCGAGACGAAGAGTACCTCCCACATCTTCCACATCAATCTGGTCACGCATAAGGTCAATGACGGGATAGCTTGTATGAGAGACCAATTCGGAAGAGTTTGCACCTTCTAGCCCTAGGACATGACGAGCAAATTCGATACAGGTCAGCTGCATACCAAGGCAGACCCCCAGCATTGGTACATCTTGCTCACGGGCATACTTAATTGCCTGCATTTTCCCTTCTGTACCCCGCTGTCCAAAGCCACCTGGCACAATAATACCATCTGCATTCCTAAGCATATCCGCTACGTTAGCTGCTGTCACATCATTGGCATTGATCCAGTCAATCTTGACTTCTGCATCATTGGCATAACCAGCATGTTTCAAGGCTTCCACCACAGAAATGTAGGCATCCGGTAATTCTACATACTTTCCAACCAAGGCAATCTTGACCTGCTTTTTCAAATTCATGACCTTATCCACCATAGCAGACCATTGGGTCATATCTGCCACCGGAGCATCAATTTTCAAGTGATCACAGACAATTTGGTCCATCTTTTGCGCTTGTAAATTAAGGGGGATTTGGTACAAATGTTCGACATCAAGTGATTCAATGACTGCTTCTGGTGCCACATCACAAAACTGAGCCAGTTTATTTTTAATACCTTGACCAGCAGGCTCTTCTGTTCGAATGACCAGCATGTTTGGCTGAATCCCAAGACCTCGTAGCTCTTTCACAGAGTGTTGGGTCGGTTTGGTTTTCATCTCACCTGCAGCCTTCAAATAAGGTAGAAGCGTAGTATGGATATACATCACATTGTCTGCCCCAACATCTGATTTCATCTGGCGGAGGGCCTCAAGAAACGGCAAACTTTCAATATCTCCAACTGTTCCTCCAACCTCCGTGATAATCACATCTGCATCCGTTGTCGTCGCTGCCCGCTTAATTTTTTCTTTCAAAGCATCTGTAATGTGCGGGATGACTTGAACTGTCGCTCCAAGGTATTCTCCACGGCGCTCCTTACGAAGCACCTCACTATAAATCTTACCAGTCGTCACATTGGAGTATTTATTCAGATTAATATCAATAAAACGCTCATAGTGCCCGAGATCCAGATCTGTCTCCGCCCCATCTTCTGTCACAAATACTTCTCCGTGCTGATAAGGGCTCATGGTCCCTGGATCGATATTGATATAGGGATCAAATTTCTGAATCGTGACTTTTAATCCACGATTTTTTAGCAAACGTCCCAAACTCGCTGCCACAATTCCCTTTCCAATTGAACTGACTACTCCACCCGTTACAAAAATATACTTTGTCATCATCTTCTCCTTAAAAAATAAAAATAGCTCCCTGAAACAGGGAGCTCCGACCTCAAAAGAGGTGCCCGACTAATAGCATACCGAAAATATGAAAATTTGTCAAATGAGAATTACTCCTCATCAACATGTTCATCTTCTTCCTCTGTGTAGTCATCATCTTCTTCATTTAATTCAACTTCTTCATCTACCAAATCCTCATCCGGGATAATTTCATTGATTTCAGAATCGTAGGATTCTGCCTCATCTTTCTCATCGTCCGGATTGTCATCATCGTATTCCGTCGTTTCTGTCGTATCAAAACCATCTTCATCTTCTGGATCGTCATTCCCATAATCTATCGCATCTTCATCACCATCCATAAAGGCATTCACACGTTTTTTCTTGCGTTTTGGCGCATCTTCATCCTCTTCCTCAAGAGTGATCACTTCTTCATCAATCTCATCAATAGCATACCATGAACGAAGCCCCCATTTATTTTCTCCTAGAGGAATAAAGCTACCATCCACATTCAAGTCAGAATAGAAAGTCGGAAGGGCAGCACGAATATCGCTATTTGATTTCTCAAGGTAGTTTTGAATTTCATTGACCAAATCATTGAAATACATCTCATGATCACGACCACGTTCTTCTAAGATTGCACGCGCCACCTCAATCATCGACAACTCACTTTTTTCTTGTCCTGCAAATACGTTTAATTCCAAGCTTCTTCTCCTTACATAAAATACGAATCCTCAAGCAAATCATGCCTCAGATCCATCCACACTCTTTGAATACCTCCAAACGAGCATCTGTTTTATCTTACTTCATTATTGTACGCTAAAATCAGCAAATAGTCAAAGATAAGTTCACTCTTGTTAGGTTTGGAAAAAATAGAAGCTGAGAACAAACTCAACCCCTATTCTTCTATTCTCTATGCTTTTACAGTTGCAGAGCTAGTGATAACTTCAACCGCTTTTTTCACTGCAATATCATGTTTCAACATATCTTCTGAAAGTAGACGACGTACTTGTTCTACTTCCATGTTGTAAGCAGTAGCCAATTCTGTAATCTCTGCTTCGATTTCTTCTGCTGTTGCTTCAAAACCTTCTGCTTTCGCTACAGCTTCCACTACAAGATTTGTCTTCGTACGTTTTTCTGCATTTGCTTCATGTTGTTTATGAAGATCTTCACGTGTTGTTCCAGTAATTTGGAAGTACATATCCGGTGAGATTCCTTGTTGTTGCATACCACCAAGGAATTCATTGATCGCACGATGTACCTCTTCATGAATCATTTCTTCTGGAAGATCAACAATTTCTGCATTCTCAACCGCTAAATCAAGTGCCGCTGTTTCAACCGCATCATCAAAAGCAATTTCTTTTGCCGCTTCTAATTCTTTGCGGTATTTTGCCTTCAACTCATCAAGTGTTTCTACTTCTTCATCAAGATCTTTTGCCAACTCATCATCAAGGGCTGGTACTTCTTTTGCTTTTACTTCATGAATCTTTGTCACAAAGAGTGCTGGTTTCCCTGCCAATTCTTCTGATTGGTAGTCTTCTGGGAACGTCACTTCTACATTGACTTCTTCACCTGCACTGTGACCTACCAATTGGGCTTCAAAACCAGGAATAAATTGACCACTTCCAAGACCTAATGAGAAGTTTTCACCTTTTCCACCATCAAACTCTACACCGTCAATCGAACCAACAAAGTCGATAACAACCGCATCACCTTCAGCTGCCGGACCCTCTTTGAGTACTAGCTCCGCCAATGTATTGCGCTCACGCTCAATTTTAGCATCTACTTCTTCATCTGTTACTTCCTTCGTTGCTTCAACTGTTACTGCTAAGTTCTTGTAATCGCCCAATTTTACCTCTGGTTTGGTGACAACTTCTGCAGTAATAGTCCAATCTTGACCTTTTTCCATTGATACAACTTCGATTTTTGGTTGTGCAACTACTTCAAGACCCGCTTCTGCTACTGCAGCTTCATAGGCTACTGGCAATAGATTATTAACAGCATCTTGATACAAGGATTCTTCACCAAATTTTTGATTGAAGATAGCACGTGGTAAATGACCTTTGCGGAAGCCAGGGACATTGATATCTTTTCTTAGCTTATTAAACACACGATCCAATTCTGGTTTGATGACATCTTGAGCAATGGTAAAGGTCAAGACACCACGGTTTGTTTCTTTTGATTCAAATGATACAGACATTCTGTCATTTCTCCTTAAAATTTTATTGCATACACGCTATTATATCATATTCAGATAAAATAATAAAGCCAGAGATTATCAAATATGCTCAAACCTTATCAAATTAAGCCCTTACTATTCTTCTTATTTTTCAAACTGTTTATCACTCAAATCCACACTTTATCAAAATATATCTTATTTTTGGTGCTTTTTTGGTATCTCCATACTGTCCAATTTATTGTTCAAATCCTCTCTCATATTCTCTGTCACATGAGTGTAGATTTCCAAAGTAGTTTTTTCATCACCTTCCCCAACACGCTCCATTATCATTTTTATCGGTAAAAACCTCGCACATTCATCAATAGTTTTCCCGCATTTCTAAATTGACGATAATCACGTATGACCCGCAATCTACGATTCTATGTAGCTGAAGACATTGGAAAATCCTCCTTGACCAACGTATCCTTCGTGACGTTAGTATCTGGATAGCTATGATACAAAACTTCTTCCATTTTCTTTCCTCTTTTCTAAAATTCTCTAATAATAAAAAGCAAGCTATTTTGGGCTCACTTGGTTATTTTATATACTTATTTGACATTTTATCCAGTTTTAGGTATACTGATGATGGAAAAGAGCAGTTGCGTAAACCACTACCCTATACAGAACCGTTTAAGACGGTAGCTTTGTAAATAGATTAAAAAATAATCGTCGTTACTCCGCTAAAGTTCAGACGGTTATTTTTTATTGCTCATTTTTACGATAACAGCAACTAAACCAAGTAAGGACAGTAGAAAACTACCAAACCCCAGCATGAGTTGCATTGCCTCGTAAACCGACAATACTCGCTCCTTTCTCTTTGGATTTTAGCACCTACATTCATAAGCACCACCACCTTTCAGAAATTAGAGCCACCGTCTTCACTTTTCTACTCCTCTGGTATAGCATATTTTTTATAACAATACCCTGTTATTCTACGCTTTTCTGTTAAAAATAGGCACTCTACACCATAATAATCTATCATTCATATCTTCCATTATATTTGACTATTTTATCTATTTGAGGTACAATGAAGAAAGAAAAGGGCAGTTGCGCAAACAACTACCCTATGCAGAACCGTTTAAGACGGTGACCTGTTTTTAACTATTTAAAAAATAATCGTCAACCTAGTCAAAGTTAGGACGATTATTTTTTATTGCTCATTTTTACGATAATGGCAACTAAACCAATTAGGGAAAGTAGAAAACTACCAAACCCTAACATGAGTTGTATCGCCTCGTAAACCGACAATACTCGCTCCTTTCTCTTTGTATTTTAGCGCTTACACTCATAAGCACCACCACCTTTCAGAAATGAGAGCCACCGTCTTCACTTTTCTACTCCTCTAGTATAGCATATTTTTTAGATGAATGTCCAACCATTCATCTTTTCCACTTTCATTTCTCAAACATGCTAAAAAGTCCTTAGAATGTATCTCTAAGAACTTTGTCTTCAATCTTTAGCTTCTCTTTCTCTTTCTGTTCTATAAATAGTATATAGACTAGCTCTATCACTGCTTACGAATGACATCTTCTTGATATAAAGCCCTTGAGCCGCCAATCAATTTGGGACGACTGGCAAGAGCTGTCACATGGGCATCACCAATCTGGCGCAAGGTCGGTCGCAAAGGTACTTGGACATGTTTAACATGCATACCGATAGCAGTATCTCCTATATCAAGCCCTGCATATGCTGTAACGAATTCTACTTCGACAGGATCCACCATATATTCAAAGGCAGCCAACTGACCTGCTCCGCCCGCATGTAGGCTCGGAAGCACGTTCACGATTTCCAATCCCTTGGAAAGGGCAAAGTCCCGCTCAACCACTAAGGCGCGATTCAAATGTTCACACCCTTGAACAGCAAGGTAAATCCCACGTTCAGATAATAAATCTAAAATGGTCTTGACAACCACCTGTCCTACCTCAAGACTGGAATGCTTTCCGATCTTGCCACCGATTACTTCACTTGACGAGAGACCCAGGACAAACAATTGCCCTTTTTGAATCTGGCTCCATTCTAGCACCTCTTCCAAAATGGTAGCCGTTTGCTGCTGGATCGTGCCCATTTCAACCATCTAACTCGCCTCCCTTCTGACACTTGTCATCGCTTTTGCCAGTACCGAACCAAGAACCATCCCTACTGCATTTTGAACGAGATTCCCCATCAGACCCTCTAGTGCTCCTGCTAGATTATAGAGCATCATACTAGCGATAAAATAACCTCCTACCATGGCAAAACTCGCAAGAATAAGCCCTATAAAACGTCTCTTTCCAGACCAACCAGCTGCATAGCCTTGTAGACCGTGAAAAACCAAACTAAAGAAAGCCCACTGCGGATAGCCCAGTAGCAAGTCAAGCAAAAGACCCGATAGGCCACCAACAATCGCCCCTTCTTTTGACCCTAGATAAAAGGCAGTAAAAAAGACACCGACATCTAACAGGGTAATGATTCCCGTCATCGTTGACACATGTAGGTAGCCCAAGACAAGGGTCAAGGCTGTCAAAATCGACAGTAGCACAATTTTCTGTGTTTGCTTAATTTTCATATTGCACCACCCCATATTCGTCAGATGCTTGAATAGCACGATGAACAAAATCCTTGGAACGTTTCACTGCTTCAAACACACCTACTCCCAAGGCTAGTTGGCTCGCAATACTTGAGGCAAAGGTACAGCCTGCACCAGTATTGTTTTTCTCCACAACCCGAGACTCTAAAACATGGTATTGTGTACCATCATAATAAACATCAATCGCTCGCTCCTGATCCAATCGATTGCCTCCTTTAATGACGACGTGTTGAGCACCTAGCTCATGTAAGCTCCTCGCCACCTCCTTCATGTCTTCGACATTTTGGATTTTTCTTTGGGTCAGCAACTCCGCCTCCACTAAGTTCGGAGTGATAATGGTCACATAAGGGAAGAAGGCGAGCAATTCACCACGCAGAGTGTTGACCTCCACATCATGCTTTTCTTTACAAACAAGAACCGGATCTAAAACGATCGGAAGATCTGTATATGCACGCACAACATCGAGTGCCTGTCGGGCAATGACTACATTGGGTAATAGTCCCAGTTTGATAGCAGCAAAATCTACCCCTTGCAAACTGGTCACTTGTTTTTTAAAGATGTCTTCCTCTACAGGAAATACTTCAAAGCCCGCTTCCGTCATAGCAGTCAAGCAAGTCACTGCCACAAATCCATGCAAGCCATTAACCGTATAGGTGGTCAAATCTGCATGCAGACCACCTCCACTAAAAATATCATTACCTGAAAGGGCTAATACATACTTACTCTTCATACAAAATCTCCTTTAAATACAAACCATTGGGTGCAGCTGTAGGCCCTGCTAATTGGCGGTCTCTTTCTTGTAAAATCCGCTCCACTTGCTCCACCGGCATCCGATGATTTCCAATTTTAAGCAAGGTTCCCACCATATTGCGCACCTGCTTATAGAGAAAACCATTTCCTGTAAAGGTAAAAATAAGCAGATTTTTTTCACCATTTAATTCTACACATGCCTCTGTAATCGTCCGCACCTTGTCTTCAACCGCTGTCCCTGAGGCTGTAAAACCTGTGAAATCATGCTTGCCTACCAAGGCAGAAATAGCCTCCTTTATTCGTCCAATATCCAAATCATAAGGAAAATGGGTCGCATAGTGACGCAGCATGGGATTCTTCGGTCGACCAATATCCACCAAAAATTCATAGGTTTTTTGGTGTTTGGCATAGCGACAATGAAAGTCTTCTGCTACCTGTTCAACAGCCACCACATCGATATCTTCCGGACTTTGTGTATCAAGGGCAAAGCGCAATTTTTCCACATCCCGCGCACGGGGCAGATCAAAATGGATGACCTGACCATAGGCATGAACACCACTGTCTGTCCGACCTGCTCCATGCACCACAACCTTTTGCCCGCTATTTAAAACTTGCAAGGTCTTTTCCAACTCCTCCTGAACCGTCCGTGCATGTGGTTGTCGCTGAAAACCCGAAAAATCATATCCATCATAGGAAATAATCGCTTTATATCTTGTCATAGCTTGATTGTACCACAGCCTAAAAGCCCCTGACAAGACTTTTTCTTTTCAACTGTCCTAGCACAGAAAACACCTACCAACATTTATTGGCTCTTTTTAGTCAAATGGTGTATAATAAAGGAAAATAGCAGAAAAGAGAGACGTGCCATGTCCCACCACGTACACCATAATCACTCCGATGCCTATGCGCACGTCGTGAGCCATCTAAAAGAAAAAGGTATCCGGATCACAGAAACCCGAAAGGCGGTCATTCGTCACTTGATTGATAGCCCAGACCACCCGAGTGCCGAGATGATTTACAAGGATTTGCGTCCAAACTATCCCAACATGAGCCTGGCTACGGTCTACAACAATCTCAGGGTCTTGGTTGAAGAAGGCTTTGTCACCGAGTTAAAACGCAACAATGATACAACCACCTACTATGACTTCATGGGGCACGACCACTTGAACGTCATCTGTGAACACTGCGGAAAAATTACCGACTTGATTGCCGAAGATATCCCCAGCCTCGAACAACAAGTCCGGTCCCAGACTGGCTATCAGATTACCAAGGAACTCTTGACTATTTATGGGGTCTGCCCAGACTGTCAATAGTAAAAAGAGAAAAATCATTCCAAAAGCAACAACTATTCAATCTCCCTAATGGCTCGATAAAGACAAGCAAGCGATACTCTTTAAAAACCAAAAGGAGCCCCTTACTAATGAAAGCTATTAAAAATGAAGAGAGGTATTCTCTTCATTTTTAATAGCTCAATAAGTTGCTAATCGCTTTTCTAGATGCACTTGACCTAGTGCATAGAGACTACAGATAAGCCAATAAATTAGGGCTACGCAAATATAGACTGTCATGTAATCGGACTTTGCCCCGCCAACAATCTTAGCTTTATTAAATAACTCTGGCACGGTAATCATAGCAGTTAAGGAGGTGCTTTTAACCATGTCCAGCAAGACATTACTTAAGGGTGGCACAGCAATCCGAAAGGCTTGGGGAATGATAATTTTCCGATAGATGACCGACGTTTTCAAACCGAGAGAACGCGCCGCCTCCCACTGCCCATCATCAATCGCAGACAGCGAGGAACGGATAATCTCTGAAATATAAGCACTTGACATGAGAGTAAAAGCAATGATACTTGCGCTAATAGCCTCCAACTCCACCCCCATAAAAGGGAGACCAAAGTAGATAAAAAAGAGCAAGACCATCAGTGGAATCCCTCGCATCAAGGAAATATGGAACATAGCCATATAACGTAAAGGGAAAAATCGTGATGTGCGCAAGAGAACCACAAAAAATCCACAAACTGTCCCCAAGGTAAAACCGATTAGAGACAAGGCTAGTGTATACGGCAAGCCCTCCAAGATTTTTGGAACCGCCTCTTTTGCCAACTCTAGATTAAAAATTGCCTGCCAATTCATTCTCTTCCTCCACTAGACGAGCCACATTCCTTCCATTTTTAAGCACTGAACAACCTTGCACAGATAGCCTGCAACTAGGTAATACTCTTTAAAAATCAAAAGGAGCCTTCGTCAACTTGCCTCGGTGAACGCTCATTCTACCTTCGGCTTCGATTATAAGGAAATGAGCGGTGCTACTCTCATTTCCAACCTTCCACAATTCTTAATTGCGAAAGCTAGTCTACTTTTGATTTTTATTGAGTATAAGATCATCCCTCCTAAATAGAAAGGAAATGACTATAAAAGAGAGGGAGAAAGCCAAGTATCTCTGCCTCGCTCTTCCTCACTCTCATTCTTTCTGTAGCCAAATTCTAGCTATTTCACATTCGCTAGATCAATGACTGGTAGATTTTCTACGCCTTCTTCAGGCTCTGTCAAGTCCTGACCAGCATAATACTTTTCCGAAATCGCTTTTAAGGTGCCATCTTCTTTCATTGATTTGAGCGCCTCATCTAACTTCTCTTTCAAGCTAGTATCTGCCTTACTCATCACAATTCCTTGCTCAGTCGGGTTGTACTTAGGTGTTCCCATTTTCACCTTAATATCCGGAAATTGTTGCAAGATGTATTTGACCGCAATCACTTGGGTGTAGTAATCATTAGGGATAAAATCCGTCCGTCCAGTAGATACATCACGCAGATAGACATCATTCGTCACATTGTCATAGATAACAGGTTCTGCACCCAATTTCTCTGCAAGTTTCATATACTGGGTCCCTGCACCGCCGCCAGCTTTTTTCCCTTTCCAATCGCTCAAATCTGCCGCTTCAATCCCCGATGAGCCGTCTTCACGGACAATCATACCACCGATTGAATACTTGTAAGGAATGGAGAAATTATATTTTTCAAGACGCTCTTTGGTCGTATCAAAATTATTGACCGCAATATCTACTTTTCCACTGTCTACTGCAGTAAAGGCTTCTGCAACACCGATTTCTTGGTATTCCACCTTGATATCCAAGCGTTTACCAATTTCATTGAGCATCTCAATCTCATAGCCGGTCAACTTGTCTGCATCATCGTGATAAGATGTTGGATAAAGGGTACCCGGAGTAGCGACCTTCAAAACGCCTGCTTCCTGAATCTTCTCCCATTGGGTCGCACCAGCTTTCGAAGAGGCAGTTGATGTGCCACTTGAGCAGGCTGCAAGAGCCAATGAGGACACGACCAAAGCAGCAGTAAGAACTTTCTTGAACATGTAAAAATCTCCTTTTCTTTTGGTGTTCAATCACCAATAATCTTAAATTATCACAATGAAAGGGGTTTATCAATTATTTGAACTGATATTTTTTTCACAAAGTTTTGCCCTTATTTCTCACAACCACGCTTTGTAAGGAGAGGAGATTCTTCTTTTCACAAATTATGTAAATACCCATTTTCTTCTAAGTGCTGAGCGACTTGTAAGAGGAGGTCTTCACGGCCTTTAGCAGCTGTCAGCTGAACACCAATCGGTAAGCCTTGGAGTGTTTGATAGGTCGGTAGACTGATGGAGGGCTGCCCCGTGAGGTTGGCTTGAGCAGTAAAAGGAGTCCATGCCAAGGCCTTATCAAACATCTGCCAAATGAGCGCCTGCTGCTCCTCCATACTGTACTGGTCGATGTTTTGTAGTTTTTTAGATAAAGCCTTATCCAAGGCGAATTGACCATGCTTAGGAGCAACATTTGCTACTGTAGGAGTTAGCAAGATGTCATAAGTTTCATGAAAAACTGCCATTTTCGCACTATATTGGTCCCAATCCTGTAAAATCTGACTATAGCGATAGGCAGGAATGGTGTGACCACTTCGGTAAAGAACCCAGGTCATCAACTCCATATCCTCTATGGTCATCTTGCGTCCCAAACCAGCTTCAATTCCCATAAACATCTGCGCTGTCTCCACACTATTCATCATATAGTAAGAAGCGATAAGCTCTTTTCCGTCTAAGGGATACTGACTCAATTCTACCACTTGGTGTCCTAAAGCTTCTAGGACTGGCAAGAGCTCTAGAACAGCAGCTTTTGCATCAGCTGATACCTGTGACCCAATCGGTGATTGGAGGGAAAAAGCAATCCTAAGTGGTCTTTTTTCTTCTTCAAATAAACTAGCCCAAGATAGAGGGACCAAAGGAAAAGGGGCTTCTACCTGGTAGGTCTGCAAATGGTAGAGAAGTCGCTTGGTGTCCCGGACCGACTTAGTCAAGGCAAAATGCACCGAAGCTCCTTGCCATCCCCGATACGAAGACGGTCCAACCGGTATCCGACCGCGACTAGTCTTTAAGCCTATAAGCCCATTAAAACTAGCCGGGATACGAATGGAACCTCCTCCGTCAGAAGCTCCCGCCAAGCTCACCATACCAGACGATACAGCTGCAGCTGAACCACCACTTGACCCGCCTGCATTACGGGTCATATCTATCGGTAGCTTGACAGAACCATGCAAGGCGCTGTCAGAGATATTCTTAAAGCCAAATTCTGGCGTATTGGTTCGCCCCAATACAATAAAACCTAATTCTTCCAGCTTTTGCGTATACCTATCACTCTTTTGGGCCCTGTAATTGGCAAACAGACGAGAACCCGATGTCGACAAGACCCCTTCTTGCTCCTGTCCTAAATCTTTCAACAAAATCGGAACACCTGCAAAGGGTTTAGACCCTATTTCCAAATGCCTCGAACGCTCCAACGCCTCTTCATACTGGGTGCTCACAACTGCATTCAAACTCGGATTCAAAGCCTCAATCTTATCAATACTCGCTTTTACACATTCCTCAGCAGAGACCTCCCCTTCTCTGATAGCCTCTGCTATAGCGGTCGCATCTTGGTACATCACACTCCTCCATTTTCTATGCTTTATACTCTTCAAAGGTCGTCAGCGCCACCTTGCCATACGCTACGATGGTCACGCAAGTTCCTTTGACAACTGACAAAAGGACAACCGTTTTCTGCTGATGTAATGCCTTATCAGGACACAAAAATTCTAGCTTTTACTCGCTACAGCTTGATTTCCTTTCAGTCTCCCTCATCCGGCACTCAGCTTGTGACAGATTTTATCCATCACCAACTTTAGCCTATCATGAAATACAAAAATCAGCAAGCCATCCTGACTAAACTTCAAACACGGCTTAGGGACTGCACCACTATCTAGTTGTTTCGTTTCCTTTTAGTACTAGGCAAGGAGTTGAAGGTTGGAAATCATACTGACGATAGTCAGTAACAATCGTAGAGTACGGCAAAGGGAGTTCCAATTATCTAGAAGATGATTGGAAGTTGGAAGTAAAGAAACGGAGTTTCCGCAATCGTTGAAGTAATAAAAGTTAAACGAAATGAGTATAAAAGGCAAACGAAATGAGTATACCTTCATAAAAGCTCAAACGAATAAGCCCTTCAAGCTCTTTTTTGAAGAAAGCTACTAAAAAATCGCTTAAAATACCAGACTGAATAGTCTTGATTTCAAGCGATATTCTTTCAAGTCTAGGACTTCTTTTCCCAAACGTTTCTCATCTAAAAGCTCTCTTCGTTCACTACTTATTTTGTACGTATTGAGTCATTCGTACATTCTATCGTTAGAACGAAAGGACTATAAATCATCAAAGGCATCTTTAACCTTATCAAAAAATCCCTTTTTCTGTGGATGAACAGCGATATTTCCCGCTGTCGCAAATGCTTTCAATGCCTCTTTTTGTCGATCATTGAGGTTGGTTGGGGTGACAACGTTAATCGTCACGTATTGGTCTCCCACAAGACCACCACGTAGACTTGGTGCCCCCTTACCTTTCAGGCGGAATCTCTTGCCCGTCTGGGTTCCCTCAGGAATCACCAAATCAACATCACCATGGACAGTCGGTACATGCACTGTATCACCTAAGGCAGCCTGAACAAAGTTCAGATTTAATTTGTAATGAATGGTTGTTCCGTCACGTTCAAACTTGTCTGATGCCTGTACCTGAATCACCACAAAAAGATCTCCATAAGGACCACCGTTAAATCCAGCTTCCCCCTGACCTGAAAGACGGATTTTTTGCCCAGTCTCAACACCAGCTGGAACTTTTACCGTTACTGTATGGGCTTGTTTTTCATGACCTGTTCCGTGACAAGTGTTGCATGGCTCCTTAATTTCTTTTCCACGACCATGACAAACATCGCAGGTCACTTGACGGCGCATCATACCGAGCGGTGTTTGGGTATCAACATTGATAACTCCTGCTCCATGACAGCGACCACAGGTCACCGGACTGGTTCCTGGCTTAGCACCTGAACCCGTACAAGTCCGACAAGTTGCTTCACGATTGTAGCTGACTTCTTTTTCCGCCCCAAAGATTGCTTCTTCAAATTTCAAGTTGATACGATATTGAAGGTCATCACCCTGACGAGGTGCATTCGGATTGCGGCTGGCACCGCCTCCCCCAAAGAAGCTAGAAAAAATATCTTCAAAGCCGCCAAAGCCTGCTCCATCAAAGCCACTAAAGCCACCACCACCGAAGCCACCCTGGGCTCCAGCTGCACCAAATTGGTCATAGTTTGCCCGCTTTTGAGCATCACTCAAGGTTTCATAAGCCTCTTGAATATCCTTGTATTTTTGTTCCGCACCAGTCTCTTTATTGATATCTGGGTGGTACTTCTTGGACATTTTTCGATAAGCTTTTTTGATCTCATCTTGGGAAGCATCTTTCGAAACCCCAAGACGATCATAAAATTCTGTATTGTTCATTTAAGATACCAAGCCCGTAAACGGCAACGTCAAAATAGCCAATGTAACGAAGACGCTTGCGTCTAGGAAACGTTTGTCTTTTTGACACAGACGTTAGGGCGGGTTCAATTACTTGAACACTTTTATTCCTTTCTTTTTAAGTTACTATAGAAAAGCTGTTCCTACAAGATAGGGCTTTTTTGAAAAGCTCACTTCCTGCACTACTTATTTTGTGCCTATGGAGCTATTCATACATTCTGGTTTAAAACGAAAGCACTATCGTAAGCAGACACTTCCTTTCTACTAATACTCAATAAAAATCAAAAGTAGACTAGCTTTTACAATTAAGAATTGTGAAAGGTTGGAAATGAGAGTAGTACCGCTAATTTCCTTATAATCGAAGCCGAAGGTAGAACGAGCGTTCACCAAGGCAAGTCGACGAAGTATCCTTTTGATTTTTAAAGAGTATAAGATACCAAACCCGTAAAAAGCACGGTGAAAATAGGAAGTTTGATGAAGAAACTCAAAAGATCCTATTATCAAAAACAGAGGCTGGGGTTCAACCTCTGTGATTGTTTTTTATCGTTGCTATTTTTGAGACATATTGCTGACTGTTTGACAACGCTAGAAAATAAAATCAAGTTGCTAAGACCGAACTCGGACTAAAAGTAAACGAAACAACTATAAATGCTTTTCGAGCTAGTGAGACTTTAGGCAATTCGCCATAGCGATTGCCGTAGAATGACAACCACTTTCGTGGTTAGTCATTCTTAACGAGTTATTTTTCTGTAAACTCACCGTCTACCACATCATCACCTGCTTGGTCTGAGTTAGTTGCACCTTCTGCACCTTGGGCTGCTTGTTGAGCTGCTGCAGCTTGTTCATACATTTTTACAGCTAGACCTTGGGCTTTTTCATTCAGGTTTTCCAATTTTGCTTTCATGTCATCCAAGTTATTCTCTTCTTGCGCTTTTTTCAATTCGTCAAGGGCTACTTGGGCTGCATCACGTTCTGCATCAAATCCTTTGCCTTCTGTTTCTTTGATTGTTTTTTCAGTAGCAAAGATTGCTTGGTCTACTTCATTGCGAAGGTCTACTTCTTCTTTGCGTTTTTTATCTGCTTCAGCGTTCGCTTCTGCATCTTTCATCATGCGATCGATTTCTTCGTCTGTCAATCCTGAATTAGATTGGATAACAATCGTTTGCTCTTTTTGAGTTCCAAGATCTTTGGCCTTAACAGATACGATACCATTTTTATCGATATCAAAGGTTACTTCAATTTGAGGAATACCACGAGGAGCTGCTGGAATATCTGTCAATTGGAAACGACCAAGTGTTTTGTTATCCGCTGCCATTGGACGTTCACCTTGAAGAACATGGATATCTACCGCTGGTTGGTTATCTGCTGCTGTCGAGAAGACTTGTGATTTAGAAGTTGGGATAGTAGTATTTCGCTCAATCAATTTTGTAAAGACACCACCCATTGTTTCAATACCGAGTGACAATGGTGTTACATCAAGAAGAACCACATCTTTCACATCACCAGAGATAACACCACCTTGGATAGCAGCACCCATAGCAACAACTTCATCTGGGTTTACTGATTTATTTGGCTCTTTACCAGTTTCAGCTTTGACAGCTTCTACAACGGCTGGGATACGTGTTGAACCACCGACAAGAATCACTTCATCAATTTCTGAAATAGAAAGCCCAGCATCTGAAAGAGCACGGCGAACTGGCTCTTTTGTACGTTCCACAAGGTCACGTGTCAAATCATCAAATTTTGCACGAGTAAGGGTCATTTCCAAGTGGAGAGGTCCTGCTTCTCCTGCAGTAATAAATGGCAAGCTGATTTGAGTTGAAGTCACACCAGAAAGATCTTTCTTGGCTTTTTCAGCCGCATCTTTCAAACGTTGAACGGCCATTTTATCTGCTGACAAGTCAATGCCGTTTTCTTTCTTAAATTCTGCTACCATGTGGTCGATAATTTTTTGGTCAAAGTCATCTCCACCCAGTTTGTTGTCTCCAGCAGTTGCAAGAACATCAAAGACACCGTCACCCAATTCAAGAATCGAAACGTCAAAGGTTCCTCCACCAAGGTCAAATACCAAGATTTTTTCTTCTTTTTCTGTCTTATCAAGACCGTAAGCAAGAGCTGCGGCTGTTGGTTCATTTACGATACGCTCTACTTCAAGACCTGCAATTTTACCTGCATCTTTCGTCGCTTGACGTTGTGCGTCATTAAAGTAGGCAGGTACAGTGATAACAGCTTTTGTTACTTTCTCACCAAGGTATTCTTCTGCATAGCCTTTCAAGTATTGAAGAATCATGGCAGAAATTTCTTGAGGAGTGTATTCTTTCCCGTTCGCTGCCACTTTTTCAGCAGTTCCCATTTTTGATTTGATCGAGATAATCGTATCTGGGTTCGTCACCGCTTGGCGTTTTGCGGCATCACCGACGATGATCTCACCATTTTTGAACGATACCACAGATGGAGTGGTACGATTTCCTTCTGGGTTCGCAATGATTTTGCTTTCTGTTCCCTCAAGAACAGCTACCGCAGAGTTTGTAGTTCCTAAGTCAATACCAATAATTTTACTCATGTTTGTTTCCTCTTTTATAATGTTTTTCTTTTTATCTTCACCTCAAGGAGGCAAAGAATTTATAGGCAAGTTTCCAGCTTGCTATTTTCTCTGTTAGCATTTGGAAGTTTTACGACATTACGGTCGTACATACATACCATTTTCTTATGTCTTAAGAATAGACAACCACCATGGCTGGACGCAACACCCTTTCATGCAAGGTATATCCTTTTTGGAAGACCTGCGCAATCGTGTCTGCTGGATGCTCATCATCTGCCGGCATGGTCTGAATCGCCATATGAAAGTTAGGATCAAAAGCTCCGTCCGCCACCACCTCTTGTATACCTTCATCTTTGAGGGCTTGAACGAGACTTTCTTGAACCATTTCAAGACCCTTTTTCACATCATCTGTCAACCCCTCTACCGCTAGGGCACGTTCTAGATTATCAAGCGATGGCAAAATCGCCTTTGCCAAATCTTGACTGCGGTATTTTTGCAACGTTTGCCGTTCTTCGCTACTGCGACGTTGAATATTTTGCATCTCTGCTACCGCACGCAGATACTTATTTTCAAAGTCCTCAGCACGCTCATTTGCAAGTTCCAATTCTGATTTTTCTTGAGGTGTTTCTTCTTGGACAGCTTCTTCTATCCCTTCCACTTCCTCAACCTGTTCTTCTTTTTTTATTTCTTCGGTCACATGAAACCTCCTTTAATACTATGGTTAGAATGCTCTCATCTTCTTACTTGACTCTTGACGTCCTCACATCGTAATTGAGTTCGGACTAAGAGTTGTGTAAAAAAGATAGACTTTCTTGTGTTCATGGAACACTGCGTCAGTCTCCTATTTTTACTTGACTCTTGACGTCCTCACATTGTAATTGAGTTCGGACTAAGAGTTGTGTAAAAAAGACAGACTTTCTTGTGTTCATGGAACACTGCGTCAGTCTCCTATTTTTACTTGACTCTTGACGTCCTCACATCTTAATGTACCTCATAATGGTTACTACTCAAATAACGATAGAAATCGGTTAATTTCATCATGAGGACGCGATTGACGAGGTTAATTAAGCTCATCAGGCGGTTGTAGTCCACATTGATCGGTCCGATGACGGACAAGAGCCCAAATCCCCGATAGGGAATGAGGAACTTGGTTGTCACCACAGTTAGATTAGAGAGCGATTGCTCTTGACTATCAGCTACCTTGACACTTTGCATTTCATCCTCAGCTAGATTGCTCCGCATTTCAAGGGCTACCTTTTGCGGAGAATCAAAGAATTGATAGGTTTGAATATCTGCAAAATCGAGCAAGCGAATCTTCCCAGCAGTTACAAGGTCCTCTGTAAAAAGGTCTGTAAAAATGTATTCAAATAAATGAAGAACATTGTCTGTTGTAATAAAATGCCGTTGAATAACTTGCGGAATCTCGGTTCGTAACTTGTAATGAATATCCAAGACCGATTTTCCAAGCAGGCGATCTCTCACCAGATTTCTAACTTCCATTAAATCACCGCGGAGAAAATTCTTAGGAATGGCAAACTGCCTAGTCAGTGTTTTCGACTCATCTAAAGTCATAACGGCTAGGGCTGCATGCTGACTAAGAATCACAATCTCAAAGGCGGTTAACTTTTGCTGGCTCGGCTCAACATCAAGCACTGCCACCGTACAAGTAGTCAAATCCGACAGAGTAGTTGCTGCAGTCTGAAAAATATCATCCAAACGGAAAAACTCACGATCAAAACGTCTAACCACTTGATAAACATCTTCTTCAGCTAGGCTATCAAATGTCAAGGAATGCTCCACAAAGTATTTGAATCCTTCCACACTAGGCATGCGCCCGCTTGAGGTATGGGCTTTTTCAAGCAAACCCTTTTTCTCAAGAGCTGCCATATCATTTCGGATAGTCGCACTACTAGAAGCAATACTTTCTTGGAGAGCTTTCGATCCCACTGGCTCATGTGTTTTTGTAAAGATTTCAACGATTAAATTTAAAATTTCATGTTGGCGTTCTGTTACCAAAAACTCACCTCCAATCAGGATTTCTTCATTAGCACTCTAACCTTCTGAGTGCTAACTCATGATTCTATTATACACCCTTCTCCCAAATTGTCAAGACAGAAAAGCAAAAAATTAGCACTCTTTTCACAAGAGTGCTAAAAATCAGTCTAAAGACCTAGACAGGGAGATACAAGTACACTTTATCACAATTGTAATCCTTCCCCTTCTGCCTTATGCTCCATCAAACTTCCCTATTTGTCTAGTCTACTTCTTTACATTTCCCTAACCTATACAAGATAATGCCTATCAAGAGAGGATGAAGTAGGAGAATGAAATTTGTCACCATCGTAGAAACTGTCAGGTGATCAAACTGCAACCGATGTAGGTTCAGCCCAAAATTGATACATAGTATCGGCAAGACTAGAATAGCAGACCGCTTATAATGTTTACTTTTCATTTTAATCCTCCTTTTGCATACCGCTTTCTTAACGCGTAAAAACCATAACCACAATATATAAGTGAACCAATATAAAGAATTGCCAGAATTACCCATAAGGGCAAGAGCGAATGACTCCCC
Source organism: Streptococcus sp. 1F3 (assembly GCF_054968985.1). Lineage (NCBI taxonomy): Bacteria > Bacillati > Bacillota > Bacilli > Lactobacillales > Streptococcaceae > Streptococcus > Streptococcus sp. 1F3. Next base: position 82,567 of record NZ_JBUEQR010000009.1, read on the forward strand.
TCTCCAGCATGAAGAGCATTCCACAGGAAACCGAGACTCAGCAGCAACAACCCTACAAACCGCCACTTGAAAATTCGACCAATCATCTCTAACTTGGTCTGATTGTCACTATAAATATCGACCTCTTCGCCAACGATAATGGCTTTGCGGAAGTAAACAAAATGATTGCAAACACCGACATACTCCCAACCATAATCTTTATACATTTGATGATAGATATCCCAATCTTCACCTAGTCGGGGTTTAAAATCCAAGCGATAGATAACCTCTTCCGGATTGCATCTTTCAAAGATAAACAAACAGGCAAGGCGGACTTCTTTTAACTTCCAACCTGTGCGGTGCATGGCAGTCAAATATTCCTCTTCCTTTTCAAAATCTGTGATGAAGAAGAATTTTAGTTCTTTTTTCATGTCACAACTCCTTTCCAACCTTCTCACCTCGACTATTTCGATAAAGACGTGAAATCCGACTCTTTTCAATCTCTAAAACCGCTCGTCCCAACTCTGTTATTCGATAGAGTTTCCGTTTTTCCTCCTCACGAACCAAGGCAATGAGCCCATCCTTTTCCATCTTAGAAAGAGTTCCGTACATGGTACCTGGACTAATCACGACTTGACCACCAGTCAAATCTTTTGTCTTTTGGGTAATGTCATAGCCATGCCTTTCCTCCTGTAAGGCAAACAAGATATAAAATGCAGTCTCGGTCATCGGAAGATAGATCCGTCTTATTTTTTCTTCCATCTACTTCTCCTTTTATGGTCTTCTAGTGCACATTTTATAGCTTTTAACAATTCACTTCGTGTACTCCTTATTCTGTACTTGTCAACTGATTGCTACATTTTATTTTGAAGCAAAAACACTAGCATAAGATGTATCGAATCTCGATGTATTTATTGTATCGAAGTTCGATATACTTGTCAAGAAAAAAGAACCTGTTTTCATAGCTGATTACAGGTTCTAAAAAAGAGGAGCAGATGACCTTTTAAACCGTCCCCACTCCTATTTTTTATCTAGACATCTTCTGTCTTTCTTCGTTTATTCTTTAATCTCTCTTCTTCAGAAGTTCTGCTCCCATATGTCGATAGGACAGGTCCCCAACTGCTTCAATACTGAATTGACCATTTTCATATTTCAAAATAGTGATCGAACCATTATCTAATGCTAAGTTGGTTGGGCGCTCTGGTGCTAATAAATGAACCAGGGTCGCAATAGTCATACCATGGCTGACAATTAAGGCATTGCCACCACCTTGCTTTTCCAGGTCTTTCGCAATACTTTCAAAGCCACTTAAAATACGATCTTTTAAAACCTCCCAAGGCTCAGACCAATTCGCTGAATCGGCCTCATATACCCCATTTGCAATTTCTTCAAAAGTCATCGTACTAGCATCTAGAATGCCACTGATACGTGGTAGCACACCATTAAACAGTTCTGCATCGTACATTCCTTCAAAACTACCAAAACACCACTCACGAATCCGCTTATCTTGATAGTAGGGAATTTTTCCTAAAATTCCTAGTTCCCTTTGAGCAATCGTAATGGTCTGAACAGTCCGTCCCAAGTCGCTAGATACAGCCACTTTAAATTTTAAGCCTGCTTCTTTCAAACCAAGACCCAACTCACGAATCCCCTCCTCACCACTTCTTGTTAAAGGGGTATCACACCACCCTTGAACACGACCAATCGTATTAAACATCGTCTTTCCGTGACGGGCAATGTATAATCTTATGTCTGCCATCTTGTCCCTCCTCGTATTTCCTCATACTATTATACCAAAAAACGACTGCCTAGGACAATCGTTTCCCATCCACGTCACGCATGAAGAAAATGCATGTAACGATTTTTCTAGCTACATACATTTTTTTAGAATATTTTCGGAAAACGTATACTTTCAGCAGGGGTTATCCCTCATTTCCAAAGCGATTATATCACATTTTTCTACCAAAAACTGACGGCAATCTTGAACATATGATTTCTGAAAACAAAATATTCTTCATGCCTTTATCGTTTTTCTCACCCCAAACACTATTTCCCTTACTGACATGACAGCCTATCAGGGACGGTGACGGTCACGCTCCGCTCTAGAGGAACATTGTAGAAGAAAGATGTAAAAAATATTTGCGTCCTATAGAGACACCTTGATACTCAATAAACATCAAAAGTAGACTAGCTTTCACAATTAAGAATTTGAAAGGTTGGAAATGAGAGTAGCACCGCTCATTTCCTTATAATCGAAGCCGAAGGTAGAACGAGCGTTCACCAAGGCAAGTTGACGAAGTAGCCTTTTGATTTTTAAAGAGTATTACTACAAATGGAGTAGCCGAGGGGCGAATGTTGCTGATTTCTCAAGTATGGTATCAATTCCAGCAATGAAAACCAATCAGCAAATCGCTCAATCTAATTCTTAAAACTGTGGATTGGCGCTGGAATTTGTCCACCACGTGCAATAAAATCAGCAGAGGAGGCTTGGTTGACCTTCATGACAGGTGCCGTTCCAAGCAGTCCACCAAATTCAATCATATCCCCCTCTTTTCCCTTGGGAATAATCCGTACAGCGGTGGTTTTCTGATTGATAACCCCAATCGCTGCCTCGTCCGCAATCATGGCGGCAATGGTTGTGGCAGGAGTTGATTCAGGAATCGCAATCATATCTAATCCCACTGAACAAATAGCTGTCATTGCTTCTAATTTTTCCAAATTGAGCGAACCTGACTGAACTGCTGCAATCATTCCTTCGTCCTCAGAGACAGGAATAAAGGCTCCTGACAGACCACCGACTTGGTTACAAGCCATAACACCGCCTTTTTTAACTTGATCATTGAGAAGAGCAAGAGCAGCTGTCGTCCCATGTGTACCAACTGTTTCGAGGCCCATTTCTTCCAAGACCCGTGCTACTGAATCTCCGACCGCAGGAGTTGGTGCTAAGCTCAAATCAACGATACCAAATCGCACACCGAGACGCTCGCTCGCCATTTGACCGACTAATTGACCGATACGCGTAATCTTAAAAGCAGTCTTTTTGACTGTCTCAGCGACCACATCAAAACGTTCTCCACGTACCTTTTCAAGCGCCCGTTTGACTACACCAGGTCCCGATACACCGACATTGATGACCACATCTGCTTCACCAACTCCGTGAAAGGCTCCTGCCATAAAGGGATTATCCTCAACTGCATTCGCAAAAACCACCAGTTTAGCAGCCCCCATTTCAGAAAGTTCCGCTGTTTCCTTAATGATTCGACCCATATCTCCTACAGCCGTCATGTTAATCCCTGTCTTGGTTGAACCAATATTGACCGATGAACAAACCTTGTCCGTCTCAGCGAGGGCTCGAGGAATAGAGTTGATTAAAATCTCATCACCTTTTTGATACCCTTTTTGCACTAAGGCAGAAAAACCACCGATGAAATCAACCCCAATTTCTTTTGCCGCTCGATCAAGCGCCTTAGCAAGTGGTACATAGTCTGTGGCATCAGTCGCTGCCCCAATCAAGGCAATCGGGGTCACACTGACCCGTTTATTCACAATAGGAATCCCCAACTCAGCCGCAATAGCATCTCCGACCGCGACCAAATCACGCGCCTTGGTCGTAACCTTTTGGTAAATCTTCTCAGCCGCACAATCAATATCTGGATCAATACAATCAAGGAGCGAAATGCCCATCGTAATGGTTCTGATGTCAAAATTCTGCTCCTCAATCATAGCAATGGTTTCTGTTACTTGTCTAATATCCATACGCCACCTCTTAAATGGTATACATCGCTTCAAAAATCGCTGCACTTTGAATGTTAATCTTGACATTTAGGCTCTCACCAAAAGCATCAAATTCCTGTCGCAAAATCGTGAAATCCTTTTTTTCATCACTTGACACCACTGCCATCATGGTGAAAAATTCATCTAAGACAGTCTGTGAAATATCATCGATATTGAGTCCCAAGTCTGCAATCTTAGCAGAAACCCCTGCTACAATTCCTGTCTTATCTTTTCCTACAACCGTAATAATTGCTTTCATATCCTACTCCACTCCTCATAGTGTATACGCCAAGAAAACCAAAGCGTCAAAGAAGCATTTTGACCTTCTTGGAATATCATTTTTCTTATTGTAGCACAAAGCCTCCCTTTCTGTATAGCTTCATGGATTCTAACCTTACCGATAAAGGGCTAAAAACAAACGTTTTCTAGAGAGAAATAGCCACTCTGCATCCTACATTTCTTTTAAACATGGAAAAACCCCTCTTTAGTTTCTAGTGAATACTGATTTTTCACTATCTACTTTTAGAGGAGTAGCTCTCTATACAAAAACTTTCTATTTTCAAGCTCTATATTTCTTTTACTACCTTAGCTACTTCAGAGTTCCTAAGATATTATTTTTTAGATCGTTAATATTATATAGAAAAGGCAATACATCAAAAGTTTCACGTAAATTCTTTCTTGCACTATTCCATCCCTTACCATCTGTAAACCACATAAATTCAACATTTTGAATCCCCTTGGTTTCTTCTGTAATCATCTTATAGGAACGAGCTGTCTCATTTAATTTTGAACCACCACTAGAATAAAAATTAACTTCCACTAAATATAAAGTATTTTCCGTCTTAATAACAAAATCAAATCGTTTAGAAGTATTGCCCTCATTGGTAATTGCAGATAAGTCTACCGAAAATAATCGCTCAACTTCATCTTGATAAATTTCTTTGAAGAGATTTATTCCCATAACATACCCTTCTGCCTCAAGATAGCTTTGAACGATATTTTCCATAGCGTGACCAGTACGATTTTTACGCCCATTAGTATCCATACCCACTTCAACACCCGTTACATAGTCAACTAGATTAGAGACTAAATGATTTTGTAACAAGTCAAATATACCTGATTTCTCTAAAAAATCTGCATATTCTTCGTCAGAATAGTCTCGTTTTTTAAAATCAAAATAGAAATCTTTTTCAGCATCCTTTACGACTATCCTATCTTTTAAGCGCTTCGCAATAATAATTGGGATGATTTTTAAAATTTCGGGATAATCTGATAATAGTATTAAAAATTCCTCTCTTATATTCGAACTTCCAATCAAGCTATTCATTATATTCAAAGGGACTTTTATTGATTCGACATTTTGATATACTTTTTTAAAATCCGTATAATAAGTCCAATCGGCTACAGTATCCGTCATCGTAGACAACCACTGTTCAAAATTTCTAGTTTGCTTCACTCTCTTTCTCCAATCTTCTCCTCGCTATCTTTAGAAAGTCTTCTTCAGCATCTATTCCTATAAATTTCCTACCTAATCGCTTAGCCACAACACCGGTTGTTCCACTTCCTACAAATGGATCTAAAATATAATCATTTTCTTGAGTTGAAGCCAATATGATTCGCTCCAAAAGATACTCAGGTTTTTGAGTAGGATGCTTTCCAGCCCATTTTTCTGATTGTTTCGTAAGCGATCCCGTCCAAACATCTTTCATTTGCTTCCCATGGTTCAATTCTTTCATTAAATTGTAATTATAGTAGTGACGAGCTTTTTTATCATCTTTTCGAGCCCACAGAATCGTTTCAGTTGAATGCGTGAAATAGCGACATGATAGATTAGGAGCCGGGTTTGTCTTTTGCCAAGTGATGTTATTCAGAATTTTAAACCCTTCTTGCTCCAGAGCCATACCAACTGAATAGATATTATGAAAACTCCCAGAAATCCAGATTGTCCCATTTGGCTTCAAAACTTTCTTAGCCAATTGAATCCATTTTCGATTAAAATGATGTTTTTCTTCTAGTGAGCTAACCTTGTCCCAATATCCTTTATCAACTGCAACAACTTGCCCCCCAGAATTAGATATTCCACCATTACTTAAAAAATACGGTGGATCAGCAAAAATCATATCGATACTTTCAAGTTTCATTTTTGATAAACATTCAAAAGTATCCGCATGAACAAGAATTGATTTACCTTTATGATAGTATGGCTTAGTCATTAAAACTCCTCCATACTTATATTCGTTATTTTTCATAATTAGTTACAATAACTTCCGATATCTTCCCACGACTAGAGGTTTTAGCACCATTGGTCCGAATGACTTCCACCCTATGGATATTAAAATCTTGGTATAATTCTTCAACTAATGGACTAGAGGAATTTGATAACATCACAAAGGCACCTTTTTTAGACAACATTTTAAAAGTGTCCCTTAATCGGACTTGATCTTCATAAGAAAAGCCCTCATGAGTGTAAGATGTAAAAGCGCTCGTCTCTGAGAGGGGGATATAGGGAGGATCGAAATAGACAAAGTCTCTTGCTTGAACTGCTTCAACTGCTTTTTCAAAGTCCCCATTCAAAATATGAATGTTATTGTCGTTAAGATATTTTGAAATGTTCAGTAGTAAGTCAGCATCAACAATTTTAGGATTCTTATAGCGACCATAGGGAACATTAAACTGATTCTTAGAATTAACACGATACAAACCATTGAAGTCAACTCTCAACATATACATAATGCGCGCAGAGCGTTCAACAGCTGACATCTCGTTAATCCGTCCATCCCTATCAACAGAACGCAACTCTAGATAATATTCTTTTGAATTCCTTTCCTGGTGATTGGTTAGTAATGCGATTAATTCATCTGGATTATCCTTTATCTGTTGGTAACAATTTATTAGTTCGCTATTGAAATCATTGATGTAAGCCGTCTTTGGTGCTAATTCAAAAAATAAAGCTCCCCCACCAATAAATGGCTCAAAATAATGATTGTAAGAATCCGGCATAAACGATTGAATAATTGGAAGTAACTGTCGTTTTCCACCAGTCCATTTCGTGAAAGGTTGTAATGTTTTTGACGTATTTGTTTGTATTTTCATTACCAATAGTATACCATATTCTTTCAGCATTGAGCTGCCATTTTTCAAAACATGATTTTGGATATTTCCTCAAAATTACACAGATAATCCAGCTCATAGCTTATTTCACCGTATGAACAATGAAACTCTTCTGAAAAAACCATTCTAAACGCCCTATAGTCTTTTCGTTTCCTTTTATTATCCTTTAGTATATAAACTAAACGACTACTTAGATGAGCCCTATACAAGCTAAAAGGTTCTCTACTCAGTCAGACGATGCGTTTCCTACGGCGTCTATAGAGGACTGCCAAGAAAATCCAGCGAAAGGCATTGTCTAGAAGCGTCCCTGCCCAAATACCTGGCAAACCAAATCCTAAGACGATACCAAGCAGGTAGCCTGCCCCAATCCGAATCCCCCACATGCCAATGGTCGTTGCATAAAAAGGAAGTTTACCATTCCCTAATCCTTGCCAGACGGCAGTATAAATGACCGTTCCAGCTGTAAAGGGTACACCCAAAAGGGAGAAGAGGACAACCAGTAGGCTCGCAGCCACTGCACCCTCATCATCTGTATAGAGATGGGTTAAAGGTCTCCCCAAGGCAAAGACCAAGAGAGCAATGAGCAACATCAAGCCAAGCGCTAACCAGTAGGTCTTGCCTACAATCTGGTCAAGCTCCTCTGCCTTGTTCTGCCCGAAGCTATGGGCTACCAAAAGAACGGTCGCAGTCGCAATTCCAAAGGCCGGCATGTAGTTAAATTGGGTCAAAACCTCACCGATTGCATTACCAGCTACTGCTTCCGTCCCAAAGCCAACCACAAGGGCAATGATGACTACATCACCCAGTCGCATCATAAGGCGTTCACCTGCAGCAGGAAAGGATAGACGAAGCAGCTCCTTATCCAAACCTCTACCTGGCTTAGCAAAAGGGATGGAAAGGGAGTGCCATAGAACCACGACCCCTACCAAACGAGCCAAGACTGTCCCCAGAGCTACACCGATAAGCCCCCAATGCAAACCAAAAATAAAGATACTTGAAAAAAGAGCATTGAGAAGATTGGTCAAGAGACTCACATACATGGGGAGCCGAGGGTTTCCTGTCGTGCGCATCAAAGCTCCGAGACTGGTCATCAATCCTAAAAGAACGATAGTTCCACCCACAATGGCTAAAAAGAGACTACCTGCCTCTGCCACAGCGAAGTCAGTCCCTAAGGTACGCAATAGACCCTTCCCAAAAAACAAGGATATCAAACCTAAAACAAGACTTAAAAGCAAGGTTAGCTTGAGTGCTTCGGTTTCATAGTAGGCTTGTAATTCCTTATCACCAGAACCAAGGCTACGAGCCAAAACGCTTGAAATCGCTGCTCCCAGGGCAATAAAAATCGCCTGATAAAGGGTGATGATATTTCCAGCTACGGATACACCTGAAATTGCTACCAAACCAAGACTGGCTACCAAGTAGCCATCCACCATCCCCATGAGCATCTGCAAAAAATTTTCTGCTATTGCCGGCAGGGCAATCTGCATTATTTTTCTATAATCTACCATATCCTACAAAGAGTGTTCTCAGCTGAAATGGCCACCCACTCTATCTTAATCTCCTCACTTTCTTTTCATCCTCAACTATCGCTACAAACCCTCTAAAAGGACACCACTAGCCTCATTGAAGTTAAGCTCCGAGCCTCATACTCTTTAAAAATCAAAAGGATCCTTCGTCAACTTGCCTTGGTGAACGCTCGTTCTACCTTCGGCTTCGATTATAAGGAAATGAGCGGTGCGACTCTCATTTCCAACCTTTTGATTTTTATTGAGTATAAACTACAAACGAATAGAGCTGTTACTTACTCCATCAGTTTCATCTCCAGCCTGCATATCACCAGCGAGACAATCAACCACTGCATCAATCTGTTTTTACTCATTCTAATAAGAAAGGCTGGACATAAGCCCAGCTTCTGCATTTTTCATAGGCTCTATGTCCTTGCCTTATCTCGGTCTTTCCATTTCCTAAACTCCCAGATAGCGTTCAACTTCTGCCTGCATGTCACGAGCCGCAACAACTGTCTTGTGACGGACAAGAGCTGTTTCCAAGCCATCTACTGCTGGTGGGAGTGCCACACCTGAAAGAGCCTGCAATTTCTCAAGTGCCTCAAAATCACTCAAGCCTGTTTCACCTGTCACAGCTTCAACTGCAACAACAGGGAATTTATAAGGACTAGCTGTGGAGGCAATGACCGTCTTCACTGTATCTTTTGTCCCTAATCGATACTTTTGATACACGCTGGAAGCGACCGCTGTATGGGGATCTTCAATATAAGAGGAACTATCATAGATTCGTTTGATTTCTTGAGCTGTCTCTTCTTCTGTCGCCCATTCTGCCGCAAACAAATCGAACATCGCTTCCTCAACTACCTGGAGTTCATACTGACCATCCCTTGCTAAGGCAGCCATCAACTCAACGGTTTTCACCGCATCATTTCCTAAAAGATGGAAAATCAAGCGCTCCAAATTTGAAGATACAAGAATATCCATAGACGGGCTAGTCGTCACCTTAAAGGTGCGCTTCTTATCGTATACCTTGGTCTTAAAGAAATCTGTCAAAACATTGTTTTCATTCGAAGCACAAATCAATTTTCCAACTGGAAGTCCAATTTGCTTGGCATAAAATGCCGCAAGAATATTTCCAAAATTCCCTGTTGGTACGGTAAAATTGAGTTTCTCACCTGCTACAATTTCTCCGTCCTTCACCAACTGCGCATAGGCATAGACATAGTAAACAATCTGGGGTATGAGGCGTCCGATATTCATCGAATTAGCAGATGAAAACTGCATCTGCTGTTGCGCCAATTTAGTACGCAGAGCCTCATTATTAAACATTTCCTTAACCTTGGTCTGGGCATCATCAAAATTCCCATCAATCGCTACTACATGAGTATTGTCTCCTGTCTGGGTGGTCATCTGCAACTCCTGTACCTTGCTGACCCCGTCCTTGGGATAAAAAACGATAATCTCTGTTCCAGGAACGTCCGCAAAGCCAGCCATCGCCGCCTTCCCAGTATCGCCAGAAGTCGCAGTCAAAATGATGATTTTATTGTCCAAACCGTGTTTTTTGGCTGCTGTTGTCATTAAGTAAGGTAGAATAGACAAAGCCATATCTTTAAAGGCAATCGTTGAGCCGTGGAACAACTCCAAATTGTACTGACCATCTAGCTTGACCAAAGGCGCAATACGCCCATCGTCAAACTTACTGTCGTAGGCATGGGTAATGCAGTAATCCAACTCTTCAGCTGTGAAATCATCTAAGAAAGCCCCTAAAATCAATTTTGCCACTTCTTGGTAGGACATCTCTTTCAAGCAGTTAAAATCCAAGTCTACCTTAGGATAGGTAAGGGGGGTAAAAAGCCCACCATCTGTTGCTAGTCCCTGTAAAATTGCTTGGCTGGCTGTTACTTTGTTATGCGCATCGCGTGTCGATTGGTATACTAATGTCATGCTTTATCCTCAACATCTTTTTTTCCATTTTATCATAATTTGTCAGAAAATTGGAAGAATCTAAGAGAAAAACCAGATGAAAGTCCGGTTTTACATCTTCTAAGCCAGTAAGCGAAGGCGTTTCAAAATCCCTCGCATATCTTTTTCACAATAGTCTGCCTGGGATTGGTCAATCGGCATCCGCTTTTCTTCATAGGCTATCACCCTCATTCCTGCGGCTTTTGCAGATGAAATCCCAAAAGCAGAATCCTCGATAGCAACCGCATATTGAGCAGGTATTCCAAGTTTCGCTAAGGTTGCCAAATAAATGGCTGGGTTGGGCTTACTTTCTGTAAAGACTTTCCCACTGACTAAGGTATCAAAATAAGGTAAAATCTCACAACTTTCAAGTACTTCTTCAATATGTTCCTTGCGTGAGGACGAGGCAACTGCTAGCTTTATGTTTCTATCTTTAGCGTACTCTAAAATAGCAACAATATCCGAGCGAAACAAGGAGGGATAATCTACCTGCTGATCGTATCCTTTCGCAAACTCCTCCAGCCGCTCACTCATTTCTGCCAAAGATAGGTCGCTAGCGGATAAATCCTTAATCCCCTGTACCAAATGCCCGTACGAACGCCCAACCAATGTGGAAAGAGCTGTCGCATCAATCGAGGGTGCAACAGGTGAAATCCTTTCTATAAACTCTCTTTGCAGTTGAAAGTTGATATATTCTGTATCAACTATTACTCCATCCAGATCAAATATTATTGCTTGAATCATATTCCCTCTTTTTGTAATCGTTTTCTTGATTTTATACCAAAAAATGAGAGTAGAGGGTCTCTACATCTCATTTTCATCTACCTCTTCCATCTCTTGCAATGCCGAAAGAGTATTTGTAAATAGCTGATGACGAGCATCTCGGTCTAAATCAATATAGTAGGCATAAAAAATATCAATGACAACAAGCACCGGGAACTGAGGAGATATCATCGTACCTTGGGCAAGGTTTTTCTTGATAGCAACCAGTACCAACTCATCGCAGTTATCGCGAAGTTCCTGTCGATTTATAGAGGTCAAAAGAACCGTACTTGCTCCGGTAGCGCGTGCATCTCGCACGGCATTGATAATACTCATTGATTCACCCGATACAGAAATACCAATAACAAGGCATTCCTCATTTAGGGTGACACGGTTCATCCGAATCATATGGTCATCAGTAACCGCCTTGCAAGCCATACCGAGCCGCATAAAACGAAATTCAATCTCCCGTGCTACTAGACCCGAACTTCCCTGACCATAGATGTACACTCGTTTGGCATTGTTCAAAAGATGCCCTACCCGCACAAACTGCTCTTCATCAATGAGAGAGTATGTCTTATTCAACAATTCATCGTAATCCGCCAAGACATGTCTCGTCAAATCACGATTGACATGTGTCGACTCTGTGCTAGCGCTCACTCCTTGAAAGGCATATACAAATTGCCGATAGCCTGTAAAACCACATTTTTGAGCAAAGCGTGTCAAAGAAGGCAGTGATACATAGAGCTTTTCAGATACCGCCTTGGCTGACAGGTCATCTTCTATGACTGTTTCTGAAAGAAAATAATCCGCAATCTTTCGTTCAATATGCGTGAAATCACTATAAACTGCTTCAATCATCGGAATGACATTTTTCTCTAAGGACACCATCTCTCTCTCCTTTCTAGTTGTTAGAGGACTTCTTACTCCAAGATTAGAAAATACAGATTTTAAACCTATTTTAGCCCTTCTTAATCAATGTCACTACTAAGAATAGGGCAACTCACGTCTCGCTCCTATCCCTTTTTTACAATCTGTAACCAACATCAACTGCTTCTGATACCAGATTAAATCTAAAAGGACGAATGGTCAAGTACAAAAGTCGTAAAAACTGAACTATTCATCAAATTCCCTATTTTTCTATAGCCGTTGCGAACTTTGTTCTCTTACAGATACGGTAGAAACTATCCAGTGGAGAGTTTCTTCTCTTGGTAGGCTTTGAAGTTTTTATGGGCTTATATCCTATTTAACTACTCGAGCTACAACCCTCTGTCAATAAAACGAATCCAGTGGATTCGTTTTACCCGAGCCTAGAAACTGGAAAGCGAGGATAAACCTCATTGCTTGCAAGACAACCTGCTGCGATTGTCTATTTTTTCTAGGAGTTGCTTCAACAGTCTCTTTCAGACTGGTGAAGGTTGGAAATAAAACGAGTGAAACTCGTGTCAAACGCTCTCGTATCTTGTTGTAACCAGTGGAGGCTGGACAAAGAGTCCAGCCTTTCTGATTAGAATGATTCGCAATCAACCGTCATCAGGGAAATGACTGTTGATACCTGAGCTTAGAAGCCAGAAAGTAAGGGCACGTTTCTGGAAGAGTTCGAGTTCTTTCCCACCCCTATACAAATTGAAGAATTCAAGGGAGGAGGCTATTTTTTCACTCTTTTTCTTCCCCAAACAGAAATTATCCTTTCTGCTTTTCGGAAGATTTGGCAAAAACGTAGGAAGCAATTAACGTAAATAGTCCCCAGATTTTCCCTGCTATTTCCACCTTACTAGCTGTCGTTGGTAATTGCTTCCCTTTTGCTGGTGCTTGTTTCACCTTTTCAGGTTCTTGCTTCGTTGGTGCTACCTCTGCTACCAACTCTTTTTTCTTACTACCGACCTCAACAATTTGATGTCTGACAATCTTGGTATCCACTTGGGAAATCACTTCTCTTTGTTCTTTCCCATTCGTAACGGTCACTTTGACAGTAAGGATTTTCTCTCCTGCTTCTCCTGTTTGAAGCACACGCTCTACCCCTTGAGGTAAATTCGGATTTATTTTACGTAGAACTTCAAAAGGAACTTTTATAATCTGTTTTTCTTCACGATGGGATACGATTGGCTCTGCTTGTTTTGAACCTACTTCAATTATTTCTGCCATCGCTGGAAGACTTACCTTATCAGACGCAATCTCACTCAACTCACGATCAGCTAAGGCAAGCGTGCGAATCTTGACTACTCGCTCCCCTTGTCTACCTACCTGAACCACGCGCTCCACTCCGATTGGTAGGCTAGCATTTGCTTGACGAATAGTTTCAAATGCAATAGGGTGGGTCTGAACCACTTCCTTAGCATAAGGTCCTAAAGGCTGCTCCCCATCTCGCAACCAAGCACGGACATCCGCTTCATCGACATCACTATCTTGATCCAAATCACCATGCTCTCCTGCAAACCAATCCATAACTGGATCAGACTGAACCGCATTCAAGCGTTCAATCAGATTTGCCAACACCTTATCTGTTAGCAAGTGATGGCTAGCCAAGTCTTGATAAAGTGCCTCTACCAGAGCGATACCTCGCTTCGCTTCATCACTCTTTCTTTGCTTCACAGCTGCCAGGGCCGTCTGATAGGGTTCCTGGTCCAAAACAGGATCTGGATAAACCTTTGAGACAAAGCGGAGCTCTGCTGCTGAACCAAACTGATTCGCTGGCGAACCATGGGATTCACTCATCACTAACTCCAAGGCAGTCGCTACCAAGCCTTCTGGGAAATTCAACACCTTGGTATCACTGCTATCTGCCCAATTACTAAATGGAAACTCATGCACCTGACCTGCTGTATCCGTCACTTTTACCATTCCAGACTTGAAACGTCCGTTTGGACCACTTTGTCGCGGAACATATTCAAAACGAGTTAACTCTACAGGTGTCCGCAAACTAAACTGGATCTTTTGATTCTGGAAATTACCATTCCAAGGAGAATGCCACAAACTGCCTAAGCTATTATCAAAAGCCTTTGCAATCTCTTCACCAGGTTGAGCAGCAGCCACCATCTCTGTAAAGTCACTGGCTACTAGCCTATCTTTCTTTTCTAGTAAGGCATCACGTGCTTGGTAGACCTCGCGAATCAAGGGCTCTACTTCTTCTTTTGGCAACTGGTCTACCTTGGCTAAACGAAGAGCCGCTAAAGCATTCTTATATCGTTCTGCTGTCGGAGCTGTGTACTCTATCCCTTTATCCAGTAAAGTGTGGCGGAGGAGTTCATCCTCAATTAGACGCTCTAAAGTCGGCACTTTTTCTGCTGGTTTATTTCCTAGGCTGAAATAGTTTCGACGCAATAAATTAGTCACAGGTCTATCCGACTCTCTTGCTCTCACGACAAGATAGTAGTCACTGCCCTCATCTAAACGACCTGAAGAAATCTTACCACCGATTCCCCCAATCTCGACCACCTTATCACTTCCATCTTTATGGATAGAAACAAGGATATCTGCTAAAGGACGTCCTACCGCCTCTACTATCTTATCTAGATCCATTTCAATCTGATTATTCTGCAAGACAAATTCTGGCTTATGATGGTGGTAATGCTCTGATTCATCTACCTGATAGGCTAAATTACCAATACTGCTAGCGTAAGGAAGACCACCTATCGCTCCAATCAGCAAGCTATTCAGATAGGCTTGACCATTTGCTCCAGGATGTAGGGCTGGACTATCTCCCATGTAAGTATATTTGGGTTCCCATAGATAAGGTGTCCTAGTCAAGAGATCATCTAACGGAGTATACTGGTCAACCAACAATAGCTGATTTTCCTCTGCAACTTCTCGCATCTTCTCAATGAGGGCTGGGAGAGCTGCAGCACGTGCAGTCACCTTCGTTGGGGTAGGTGTTCTAAAAATAACACTAGCATTCTTTTGCTTAGCCTTATTCACAATTGTCTGCAAGTTTTCCTTATACTTCTCTGGAGTAACTTTGAGACTATCATTTGCTCCTAGCATCACGATGACAACATCTGGTTGATACTGCTCTAAGCGACTTTCCATTCGACGGACGGTGTCTTCACTGGTTGCTCCAGATACGGCTGTATTGATAACGACATCATTCTCACGGTGCAAATCTTGTTGCAGGTACTTTTCAAACAATTGAGGTACACTATCATAGCCCTTTGTCCACAAGGCTCCGTGCGTAATAGAATCCCCCATAAACAACCAAGTCAAGGGTTTAGTATTGGCTAATTTGGCTTGAATCTCCCGATTTTGTTCATTTGTCCCTGAGACATTCTGAGCAACCTCCTGATCGACTAAGTGTCCTCCAACAACTGCCAACTGCTTGCTGCCGTCCACACTTTTTACAATCAATTCATAAGGTTGACCATCCTCCAAACCTGTAATCGCAAAGTGACTTCCTAGTCCTTTATCTGTAATCTGTCTTGTCCCAACCAGTAAATGGTAGCTCCACTCAGTCACACCATCCACCTTAGGAACCGTTACTTCTAGGCGGTTATTGCGATAGGTAGCGGTCGGTGCCAGCTTTAAATAAGACTTGGCTTGTTCAACCGGCTGTAAATTAAATTCAGCTTCTGATGTAGGGAAAGCATCGGTGCGCTTTATTGTAAAGTAGCTTAACTGTCTAGCTAGTTCTCCCTCTCCTTTTGCTGTTAGGGTATCTTCTTTTAGGAACTTTTCCTTAAATTCAGCTGTATTCGTATGGTAGTAATGATCAGCAAAGACAAGACGATTTCTACGTGGGTCATTGTAGTAGCCAGCTAAAACCTCCTTCATCGCTTGAGTGTATAGAGCGATTTTATCATTTTTAGATGAATCCTTAAAGGCATGTGGTGACTGGAGTACTACAAAGCCATCATCTTCTCTAAGAGCAAGCCCTTTTTCAATAAATGAATGGAGTTTTTCTTTAAAGGTCGCTAGATAGTCTGCCCCTTTTTGATAATCTTCTTCTCCCAACATATAATCAACAATACGTGGGTTATAGGCTGTCACTAGGCTATCAAAGTTTTCATCAATAGCTGCTATTCCCTTACCTGCTTTTGCTGTATTGATGACATAGCGTTCCCGACCATTCTCATTGACACTCTTTGTCCAACGGATATACTCTTCAAATTGACCAACAAAATTCCGAATTCCGGCCGTTTGATCAAAGCGATTTTGAACATTCTTACCGCCTACAAATACCCAAGAATTCCCCTCAGAATTTGTATCAAAGACCTCGCTGATACGTGAACCGTATTTTTCTTCAAAACGAATTTCATCAACCGGTGGCTGTACCTCCTCTTGTCTTCTAGGCTCTAGACGACCAGCTATTTCCACAGGAAGATTATTGAGCTGGACAATCTCACCACCTACAATCCCTGCCAACTCGCTACCCCAGTCTCCTGAAGCAACACTGTAGTAGAGACTATCGCGATCCAATTGAGCTAAGAATTGGGCTTGACTTCCATTTGATAAGGTAAGATGTGGTTGTTGAACCGCCAGGATAGGGTGACTAAAGCGAATGCGAACCGTTTCATCGTTTACTTTTTCAATCTCCGTTATTTTTACCTTTGAGTCATTGAAAAAATAATCCCATGTAAATTTTTTAAATACAATTGTGTAATCATTCTCATTTCCAGCTGCATGCTCATAGAGAACCCCAAACTCCTTATCGGAGATCTGCTTAACAGAATTATAGGCAAATTTACCAGACTGCAAGTCCTTATGCTTGATCCAAGTCAAGGAGCCATCTGTCTCTACCCGAGCCAAGCGAACCTTTCCATTGTTTCGTCCCGAACCATCTGCATTGACCAAAATAACATACTCTTGACCATCCTGCACAGTATGCGTAACCGATAACTGAACATAGACATCATTGACATCTTCAAATCGCGTCAAACCATTTAACCATGTAGCCCCACCATCTTTACTACGAGCCACTTGAACTTTCCCGCTCAAATTACGCATAAAGATGAGCAAGTCACCGTTGTTTAACTGGACAAGGCTCGCCTCTGTATTTTGCTGGTTGGAGTGGTTCATCGTTGCTGCTTGGAGAACTGTACCATCTGCTAGGGTGCGACCATCATTTACCGCTTTTCCAAGATGCCAAGTTTCTCCATGGTCATCTGAATAAATGACCCGTGAAGACTGGGAACCGCTAAAATGTGAAATAAAGTTCGTCGTATAAGTTGGAACCACAATACGACCTGCATGTTCCCCTGCATGAAGAACGATACCTGATCCAGGACCAACTCCGTGGAACTTCATCCAAGGCTCTGAAACCGATGCCGTAATATCCCTAGGCGAAGACCAGGTTTGACCATCATCATCGCTGTAAGACATCCAAAGATAGTTCATCTTCGCAACGCGGAATGGACTAGCACTATTGGTCTGGAAGTAGACATTACCAATTTTTTCTTCCCCCTGATAGATATCGCCGATTTCTTTATAAGGAGCCACCTTACTTTCCGTTACAACCCTATAATTTGTTACTTGACCATTTGGATCATAGACTTTTCCGTCACGTAATGTATACGGAGTCTCCTCTCCCTCTTTATAGAGGTTTAGATAATGCTTGCCATCAATCTCTGTATATCGAGCCTCCGGTGCGTTTGGTAGACCAAAGGCTCCTTGCATTTCTGGAAACATATCATAGATTGAAAAAATCCTCTTAGTAGCTGGATCTTGTACGAGTGCCATATCGATAGACAAGACAGAACCCGAAGCCTTATTGGCTGCATTTGGATTGGTCTGCAAATCAAGCATCTTGATTGTCCTTGACCAAGTCTTTCCGCCATCAGTACTACGTTTGACAATCATGTCAATATTGCCCCAGTCACTATAGGTATCGTGGCGTTCATCGGCTCCTGCAATGATGGTTCCCTTATCCGTTACCAATAGGGCGGGTATTCGATAATAGCCCACATTTTCTAGATTTTTTCCTCCATGTGATCCCGAAGCCATCACCTTGAGCGGATCTGATAATCCTTCAACTGCTGACCCTTCTGGAAGGGCGGAGCGACTAAAAAGCTCAGAACGTGTTGCGACTTCTTCTGGGCTTAGAACCCGATTATAAACCGTAAAATTGCGGATATCAAAAATACTGCCCCAATAATTACCACTCGTTCCTCGCGGAGTAGCACCGAATTGAACCTTATCTGCAGTTTGTAAATCTTTGACAAAACGGGTATTCGATAATACTTCTGTCCGGTTTAACACCCCATTGACATACATACGGACCCTATTTGTAGCAGGGTCAATAGTGACGGCAACAGCATTCCATTCTTGTGGTTTTAGCTTCAAAGGACCCTTTACATAATTCCGGCTATAAAATAGATCAGAAGTATCTTGATTATGACCGTCTAGCCCAGGAACCCCATTATCAAAGACGAATAGATTGATGTATTCATTTCGATTGGTCGAGCTAGATACTGAAAATAAATTGTAAAAACCTGGATTTTCCTTTAATTGCTTATACTCCATATAGAGAGTTGTCGCATCAAGAGTCCGCAACTTTTCTAAATCGCTACTAATATCAACTCGATAACCATTCCTCTCATTGACAGACAAATTCTCATAACGGAGGACTTCGTTTTCTGCTAACGGATCCTTCTGCACCGCTGGCTCTGCAGGTGTCGCAGGGCTAGAGGCCGCTCTGTCTGCTATAGGAAGAGCTTGAGCTTCCGAGTGACTAGGAGTTGCTCCTGCTTCAGTTGCTTTTGGTTGGGCAGCAACTGAACGATTTTCTGTCTCCTCCACAGGACTAGTAACAGCGGAACTAACTGGATCTGCCCCCTGATTAGAGACTGCTACAGGCTGGGAAGTATGTTCCTCCCTTGTTGCCGAGTTCGGGACAACGCTTTCATTTTTGTCTACAAGCGGTTGGGTAGGCTCGCTATCCGATGCTAGCTTTTCACTACCAGTCTCGACTACATTTTCTGCTACTAAGGGATTTGATGCTACGACTGGGCTAGCATTGACAACTTCTTCAGCCTTTGAGCTCCTTTCATCACTTGAACTCTCCGTTCCTGCCTCATGGACCCTTGCCTCTTCTGCTGCTACCTGCACGGGTGCCAAACTGGTCCCTATAAAAATACCAATTAAAACGGACCCTACACCTAAACTTGTTTTCCGAACAGAATAATGACATATTTTATTAAAAAACTGCTCTTTTTTACGGCTCATTCTTCCTTTTTCTCCTTATGTTTCCCTTTTACGGTAACCGTTGATAGATCTACTATCAACGGTTACGATGATATAGCTATTTTACACACTTCCGCGTCTTTGCTTAAAATGATAGTAGGCTCCAAACATCCCTGCTGTATTTTGGTGCTTAGCAAAAACAATCTTAGTCTTGTCTGCGATACTTGGTACGAGCTTGGCTGTTAAGGCTGCTTCAATCTTCGGCTTCAGAATCGCTTCTTGTCCCATGATTCCACCGCCCAGGATAACAACTTCTGGATTGACCACATAGCAGATATTGGCAATACCTGTTGCAAGATAGTGGACCATTCGATCCACTCCTTGCTGACAGATAACATTTCCTTTTTCGATTTCTTGGAAAATCCGTCGTCCATTCCAATCTGCCACATCATCACCATGTGCTTGGGCAACATAATGGACTAAGGCAGTTGTTGAAGCCAAATCTTGGAAAGCTCCGTCTGCTAGATGGAGGTAGCCTACTTCGCAGGCTGAATTGCTAAAGCCATGAAAGACCTGAGAGCCGATTAAAAGACAACCCCCGATACCTGTACCCACCGTCAAACAAACAGCCACCTTGGCTCCCTTGCCACTGCCTGATACAACTTCAGCAAGTCCTGCGCAGTTGACATCATTTTCTAGCTCACAAGGAATGGCAAAGCGAGCCTCTAATTCCCTCTTAAACTGGGTACCTGCATAGTTTGGAATTTGCGGACCGGCATAGAAAATCTCTCCCTTGTCTGGATCGACCATACCTGCTGAAGAGAGACAGATTCCTGCAAGACTACCTTTTTCAAGATAGGTCGCAACGATGTTCATCACCTTTTGTAAAATCGCAGGTCCACCCTTATGGGCCTCGGTCGGCATTTCATGACTCTCTAATAGCCCTTCTTCATCAATTAAACCATACTTGATACTGGTTCCACCAATATCAATTGCAACATATTTCTTCATGACCACCTCTTCTACTACTTTAGCAAGCTGAACGAAACCAAGGATGGGGATCTATTTTCGACGACTATGAACCTACTTATACTCTTTAAAAATCAAAAGGATACTTGGTCAACTTGCCTTGGTGAACGCTCGTTCTACCTTCGGCTTCGATTACAAGGAAATGAGCGGTGCTACTCTCATTTCCAACCTTTCACAATTCTTAATTGTGAAGGCTAGTCTACTTTTGATTTTTATTGAGTATTATAAGAAGCGTTCTTTGGTTTCACGAATCAAGCGTGCCGCAGTTTCTACCACTTCTTGATCTTCCTCACAGACTGGAGTCAATGGGGCACGGACACTACCCAAGTTCAAACCTTCGTTGATGCGCAAAACTTCCTTAATCACCGCATACATATTTCCACGTGCAGCTGTCAGATGCCCAATAATCACGTTAATCGCAAATTGAAGCTCTTGGGCTGTCGCCAATTCCTTATCTGCAATCAACTGATTCAATTTAAGGAACAATTCTGGCATAGCACCATAGGTACCACCGATTCCGCCAGCAGCCCCCATTAGGCGACCACCCAAGAACTGCTCATCTGGACCGTTAAAGACCACATGGTCATCCCCTCCAAGACTAGCAAAGGTTTGGATATCCTGCACTGGCATAGAAGAGTTTTTCACCCCGATGACACGCTCATTTTTGAGCATTTCTTTATAAAGGCTAGGGGTCAAGGCTACTCCAGCTAACTGTGGAATATTGTAAATCACAAAATCCGTAGATGGAGCTGCTGCACTCATGTCATTCCAATACTGGGCAACAGCGTACTCCGGTAGGCGGAAGTAAATCGGTGGAATCGCCGCAATCGCATCTACCCCGAGGCTTTCTGCATGACGAGCCAATTCGATACCGTCTTTCGTATTATTGCAAGCAACGTGAGCGATAATGGTTAATTGACCCTTTGCCACCGCCATGACTTCTTCCAAGACCACTTTCCGGTCTTCCACGCTTTGATAAATACATTCCCCAGAAGAGCCATTGACATACAATCCCTGTACCCCTTTTTCAATGAAATACTGGGTTAACCGGCGGACACCCTCACGGCTAATCTCGCCATTTTCATCATAACACGCATAAAACGCAGGAATAATTCCATGATATTTTTCTAAATGTTTCATTTATTTCTCCATTACTCTTATCTCAAATGAGTATATTTTCTAAAAATTGGCTCAAGAACCGCTAATTGAGCATAGACTAAGCCAGAAAAGCCTAGCAACAAGAAGAACATGCTCCCAAAAACAATGCCCCAGCTAGAACCTAATAATAGGAAAAGGAGCAGGATTAGAATGCCAAGCATCCCAAAGGTCCAAAGAAAGTGTAACCCTGCCACCACAAAGGCTGTTTGCAGGAGTTCCGGCAGGGTTTGCTTATACCTTGCCGCCAGAGGATAGGCATACAGCATGACCATCATCAGCAGAAATAAGAGACCAAAAGCAACCACTTTTAACCCCTGTAAGACCGGGACAGTCTGTCCACGCAGGAGTAACAGGTTAGCCAAGCAAATCGCCACCACCAAAAGCTCCATACCTCCCAGAGCAAGCCCTTGTCTCCACTCTGCCTGAAAGGTTCTGGTATAAAAGCGTACAACACGCACTCCTCGGCTGTCTCGTACTTCTTGTAAGGTTCGATAAAGACTGATTTTTGCAATCCCAATCGTCACAATCGGCAAACAGGAAACCAGAAACAAGAGATTGACTGTAACCAAATCCAAGATTTTTTCACAGAGCCTCATCAGCCAATGATCTGTATTAAAAATAGAAGATAGTAACTGCGCGCTCCTATTTCTCATTTTTATCTTCCTTTCTAGTCTATCAGCACCTTTATCACACATTTTCGTACAGTTTCGCCTCCCCAATCATAAAGATTGGGCTGGTGTGGTTCGTTTGGTAGAAAGATTGCCACATTATCCTTTGTCAGATGAAGTGGGGTCACATTATAACAAGAGACAAAGCCAATATCGCTCATCTCCTCATAACCCTTGACCACTTCTTTAGCCTTTTGACCGTAGCGCATCAACTCCTTACCTTCTAGCAGAAAGTGTATATCGGCATATCGTTTGTGGTATTCAAAACTTTCATCCAGTTCTTGATTAAGCTGATTCTCCTGCACAAAAAAGAATACCTTGTCTTCGTTAATGGCATACTTGCCAATGGCAAAGCTTCCCATATCATGCGTCAAAAGATAGTCAATCGCTTGATCTAGATGCGGATGAAGACCACGATACAGCCCTACATCCTGCATTTGAGTAAAAATCATACTGTCTCCTTATCTTTTCAGGGTTTACCAAAATATTTATCGATCCATTGGCAACATAGCATTTTCGCCTACTTGAAGAACATACCAACCCCTAACATTTCTTTCCTATTCATCATTTCATGATTCAAAACAGAAAGACCAGACTTGTCGCTGTCCAACTTAGAATGGTGATAGCACCCTAAATTTTTGTCTCATCTCCCGATTGAAACAGGCTCCTAGCCTCTAAAATGAACACAGTCCTCCGGGCTGACTATTTCCAACTTAGAATGGTGCTCTGCACTCTAAAGAAACAAAACTGATTTTGTCTCATCTCCCGATTGAAACAGGCTCCTAGCCTGTTTCAACCTTTTACAGCTCCCATAGTGATTCCTTGTGTGAATGATTTTTGGAATACAAGGAAGACAGCTACGATTGGGACTGCTGCCATGGCTGCTCCTGCCATGATAAGACCGTAATCTGTTGCCATTTCAGCTTGCATGGTTGCAACCCCAAGTGAGATGGTCAGATTTTGACGAGAAGTCAGCATGACCAACTGCATGAAGTAGTCATTCCAAGAATTGATAAAGGTAAAGATTGCAAGAGCTGCAAATCCTGGTTTGACAATCGGAAAGGCAACATTCCAGAAAGTCCGAATTTCACCACAACCATCAATCTTAGCAGATTCTAAAAGTTCAGTTGGGATGTTTTCACTGAATTGTTTCATGAGAAAGACCCCAAATGGCCAACCAACGAGCGGTAAGATAACCGCTGCAAGGGTATCATGGATCCCCAAAAAGTTGACAATCCGTACCAAAGGTACCAAGACAACTTGTTTTGGCAATGCCATCGCAGCAATAAATACTGCAAAGAGAATCCGTTGACCATAGAAACGCTTCTTGGCAAGAACATAACCTGCAAGAGAAGACGTCACACACACCAACAGCATAGTCGCAAGAGAGATGAATACACTGTTCCACATCCATTGAAGAGCTGGATTTTGCACAATCAAACGCTCAAAGTTTTCCAAGGTCGGCATCTCTGGCCACCACTGAGGTGGGATGACAATGGTATCCGGTTGAGATTTAAAGGCACCTGTCAAAATCCAGTAAAATGGAAAGATAAAGAGTATGGTCAATAAGAGCAAAATGATGGTTGAAATCACTGTAAATGGAGTTAATTTTTTCTTGTTCATACGTTTCCTCCTAGTATTCCACATCATTTCCAAGAATCTTGAACTGGGCAAAACTGATGAGTGCAATCATGACAGCAAGAAAGACACCCATGGTATTTGCATAGCCATATTCAGAGAGCTTGAAGGCTTTTTCATAGAGATAGTACATCAATGTACTGGTTGAGTAGTTAGGTCCTCCTGATGTCAAGAGCTGGATCAGCGCAAAACATTGGAAAGAGTTAATCGTGGTGATAATGGCGATATAAAGCGTTGTCGGCAATAAGCTCGGCCATTTGATTTGCCAAAAGACCTGCAACTCTGTCGCACCATCTACACGTGCTGCTTCCACAAGGGAATTGTCAATATTTCCCATTGCAGCAATGTAGAGGATAATCGGTTGACCGACAGAAGTGGTCAAAAGAATCATAATAATAGCAAGCAATGCCCAATGTTTGTCTCCAAGCCAACTGATGTTTTGCTCAATCAAATGACCTGATTTCAAGACAAAGTTCAAAATTCCAGATAAGGGATCATAAATCCATTTCCATACAACCGTCACCGCAACACTCCCTGTAACGACTGGGAGGAAAAAGACAAAACGATAGAACGAACGAGCAATGACATTTTGACTGTAGGTCTGAGACGCCACAAAGAGGGAGAAAAAGACCACGACTGGTACAGAACCAATCACAATAATCACCGTATTGATTAAGGATTTAATAAATACAGGATCCTGAAACATCCGTTTATAGTTCTCTAAGCCAACAAATTGAAAAGTTGTCATCGAATAATCAAAAAAGCTAGTAACAAAACCCATGATCATCGGAGCTAATACAAAAATGGCAAAGAAGACTAAAATTGGTGCTAAAAATGCATAAGAAACAATCGTCTCTCTCATTCTTATTTTATTCACTTTCACATTAAACACCTCTCCTTATATAAGATACGAGAAGGCATAAGACCAATATTCATGGTATTTTCGCCTCGTTTTGATAAAAAGAATCCCCCTTTTTCATTCAAGGAAAATGGATGAGAAGAAGGGGGAAAGATTATACATTTTCTAGATGAGAAGGTGCATAGAGCACTCCTTAACACCCTCTCATACTCAATGACTATCACATTCAGATTAGACGACGCAGATACAGGTGAAAGACGCTACTAGAACTTTTCACTCATCCTATCACATCAACCAAGTCTGAGTTTGACTTCAAAGAGTATCAATAGGCACCTGCCTGATCCAATGAATTATTTCATTGCTTTTTGAATGGTTTCATTTGCTTTTTCAGTAAATGTCTTCAAAGCAGCATCAGCTTTCTCATCTCCGTTTGACACAGCCTGCAACATTGGGAACCAAAGTGTCCTCATTTCAGCAAAACCATCAATTGTGTTGTAGTATGGTGAGTAGTATTGGGTCCAAGAACTAATGGTTTCCATACGTTTATCATCATACAAGGTACCAAACGATGTACGAACCGGAAAGGCACCTGTCCGTTGTACATTTTTTGGTCCCCACTCCTTGTCATCTGCGATAAATTGGATAAATCTCTTAGACGCTTCAACTTTCTTCTCATCTTTGTTATCGAAGACACCGAAACCATTTACCAAGTATTCCAAATCTGGCTTACCTTCATCAGATGGGAATGGCACTTCAACCACTTCTACCTTACTTGCTTCCAACAGTTTGCCTTGAATACCATTTTGCGCTGGTGCCCAAAGGATCGTGTAAGAAGTTTGTCCATTTGCAAAGTTTTGGATATCTGCTCCACCATCAAACTGAGAGCCGTTGGATAGCAAGCCATCTTGAATCCAGCTAGATGCCATCTCAAGACCTTTGACAAATTTCACATCATCTGTCGTATACTTGCTAACAGTGGCATCTGTTACAGAACCGCTATATAAGTTGGCAATGAAGGCACGAGTTCCTTGGTCTCCACCTTGACCACTAGAAAAGAGTGACCCTGGTGTGTAGCCCTTGTCTTTCAAGGCTTTCAATACTTTTTCAAAGTCAGCAGTTGTCCAACCTTCCTTGACAAGATCCGCCACACCAGCATCTTCAAGCATCTTCTTATTCATCGCCATATAAAATGGTGCCGAACTGATTGGATACATATAAGCTGTATCACCTGCCTTGCTAGCATTGATAATGTTATCATTGGCTACATCTTTGACAAATTCATCGGTAAAGAGGTCATTCAAATCAGCCAATTTACCATTTTTACCGTACTGGATAATCCGCCCTGGTGCATCAAAGAGTACATCTGGCGCTGTTCCTGCTTCAATAGCTGTCACAATTTTTTCTGGACCAGATTTAAAATCGATCGTTTCCAACTTCACTTTTACATCTGGATTTGCTTTTTCGAAGGCCTCGATGATGGACTTTTCATAAGTCCCCACTGCATCGCTTGCATTTTCTTGAGTAAAGACTGGGAATGCCCACCAAGTGATTTCCGTCTTACCTGAACTATCTGACGTATCTTTCTTATCAGCACTGCCGCCAGAATTGCCACATGCAGCTAATGATAAAACAGAAGCGCCTGCTAGCAATGAACAAACTAATTTATTGAATTTCATTCTTTTTCTCCTTCCAATTGGGTCCTTTATGGACAATGATTAACGACAACGTCCTACCTTCTTTTTCCGATAGCTTCAACTCCTCTTTTTGAATGATTCTTTGTAGTGACTGGATCCCTAATTCTCATTAGCAACCCACATCATACTGCCTACTTTGTCTCTTTTACCGCAGCAACAAAGCGCTGGGTAATTTCCTTTGGACGCGTAATCGCCCCACCTACAACAATTCCTCGAACACCGAAATCGTGAATCGTCTTCGCTTCTTCTGGAGAGTAAATCTTCCCTTCTGCAATCACATCTACACCTGCATCACACAGCTTCTTCATCAATTCGAGATCAGGACCATCTGCTTGACGACTATAGGCTGTATAACCCGATAAGGTCGTCCCAACAAAATCCACACCTGCTTCAACCGCTGCCACCCCTTCGTCATAAGTACTGATATCCGCCATTAAAAGCTGATCTGGATATTTAGCCTTGACCTGATGGATAAAGTCTGCAATGCTCAAACCATCGTAGCGCTCTCGCTTGGTACAATCCAAAGCAATCACCGCAATACCAAGCTCTGCCAGTTCGTCCACTTCTTTCATGGTCGCTGTAATAAAGGGTTCTTGCGGAGGATAATCCCGCTTAATAATCCCAATAATCGGCAGGTCTGTTACTTTCTGAATCTGCTCAATATCTCGTACGCTATTTGCACGAATCCCGACTGCTCCACCTTCTTCTGCTGCTTTTGCAAGAAGAGGCATGACCCCTCCTGCTTCTGTGTAGAGAGGTTCATGGGGAAGAGCCTGACAAGATACGATAATACCATCTTTTATCTGTGCGATAAGCTCATCTTTTGATACGATTGCCATATCGTCCTCCTTTTCTTTAAATCTTTAAAGCGCTTTCTTATTTCTGGGTAAAAATAGGACTTAAAGCCTTACTCCCCACAAAAGCTGCTTATTTTACCTCTGTAAATAATGACTTACTGTCAAACTGTGTGCCACAAAGCCAATTAAAGACCTTATGGTTCACATAGACAAACATGCCCTCGTGGCCATACTCTGGCATCAAGTGATACTCTTTTTCACACTCCAAGCGGTTATACATCGCAAATTGAGTGATTGGATAGCAGACATCGTCATCAAGACCCGTAATCATCTTGACCGCTCCCTTGATACGATGAGCAAAATTTTTCACATCAATATAAGCCAAGGTCGCAAATACCTCTTCTTCTGTTTCATGGAAAGGATCGTGAAATTTGAAGTAACGGAACAGCTCGTCATAAGCCTCACTGGTATTTCCAATCTCCAAGACCCGTCTGAAATCACAGAGGAAGGGATAGATCGCAACGGTCTGTTGAATCCGAGGATTTAGCGCTGCTGCCACAAGAGCTAGGGCTCCACCTTGCGAGCCACCATAGCTCGATAGCTTCCTTTCATCTACAAAATCAAGACCCGCTACCAACTCGACTAAACTGTAAATGTCTAGATAGACGTCCTTGTAAAAGAGATGATTCGCTCCGTCAACAAGACCACGAATAAGATGCCCTTTAACTGTATTACCTCGGACGCTCCTAGCCCCGTCTAATGAATAGCCCGACTGCCCACGGACATCCATCGATACCATGCCGTATCCTGCTGTCGTATAAGCCAGCATATCAGGCCAATCCAAGCCGCGCCCCATATAGCCATGGAAGTGAAAAATCACAGGAACTTTCTCTATCCTTTTTGGTAGAACCATCCGAGCGTATATCTTTCCACCATTCGTCCCATCGAAATCAATTTCATAACAATCAACACTATTAAGGGCAAAATCTTTTTTCACCAAACGATAAGAAGCTGAACGGTCTACTCCTGAAATCGCCTGATCCCAAAAGGCATCAAAATCTGCTGGAACTTCATCCCGTCCACGATAGGCTATCATTTCCTCTAGTAATGCGGGATCTCTCATCCTATTCATCCCTTTCTACATTTTTTGTAAGCCTTTACATTTAGTATACCATTTCCTTAAATATTTTCAAGATTTACTATCAAAAAAGAAAGTAGTTCCAAAATTCTATTCAAAAATCTCCTATTTTATACTCAATAAAAATCAAAAGTAGACTAGCTTTCACAATGAGGAATTGTGAAAGCTTGGAAATGAGCTTAGCACCGCTCATTTCCTTATAATCGAAGCCCAAGGTAGAACGACCCTTCACCAAGGCAAGTTGACGAAGGATCCTTTTGATTGTTAAAGAGTATTATCAAATGCTTCCCTTTTTTGAAACTACTTTCTTGCCACCACAAAAACAACTGCTCCCCTCATATAGAGTTGTTCCCTTTGGTTCTTGAAAGGACGAAGTAAGGACCTGTATTCACAGTTCACACTCTTTGAAAATCTCTTCAAACCTCGTCAGCGTCGCCTTGCCATACGCTAGGAAAAGTTACAAACTCCGTTTGTCTTATGGATAAGCACCAACAGTCGATTTCTAGACTGTTGGTCCTATGTAGGAGATAGAAAACCTGACGTAAAAGAGCAAGGAAAACCGAAACATCACGATTATCCTTGCTCTTATTTCTATATGTACGAGGAAGACCTCAATTATTTAAGGCGACCTGGACGCTCTTTGTAACCATAGTAAGCATCTTCAATGATTTCTTGCATGTGATCTACCATTGGAAGACGTGGGTTAGCAGGTGTACATTGGTCTTCATAGGCAAGAAGAGCCAACTCACGAGAGTATTTCTTCAATTCTTTCTCATCAACACCTTGTTCTCTCAAGTTCATCTTGATACCAACGCGTTCTCCGAGATCATATACTGCTTTTGCATATGATTCTACTGCTTCTTCTGGAGTTGAAGCTGGCAAACCTAGCATGCGGGCAATCTCTTGATAACGCTCATCTGCTCTGTAGTAGTTGTATTTAGGCCATGTTGCTGCTTTGGCTGGACGCGTACCATTGTAACGGATTACATATGGAAGCAAGATAGCATTGGTACGACCATGAACGGTATGGAAACGTCCGCCTAGCTTATGGGCAATTGAGTGAGAAATTCCTAGGAAAGCATTGGCGAAAGCCATACCTGCCATTGTAGACGCATTGTGCATTTTCTCACGAGAAACAAAGTCTGCATTCTTCACAGAATTTTCGAGATTTTCAAAGACAAGTTTGATTGCCTGAAGTGCAATACCGTCTGTATAGTCGTTTGCCATTTGAGAAACATAGGCTTCCGTCGCATGTGTCAAAACATCCATACCCGTATCTGCTGCTACAAATCCTGGAACTGTCAAGACAAGGGCAGGGTCAACAATGGCAATCGTTGGGGTCAATGAGTAGTCGGCAAGTGGATATTTGCGGTTGTTCTTCTTATCAGAGATAACGGCAAATGGTGTCACTTCTGACCCTGTACCTGAAGTTGTTGGAATCCCAACATACTTCGCTTTTTGACCCAACTCTGGGAAGCGGAAAGCACGTTTGCGGATATCCATGAATTTTTGTACCAGGTCGCGGAAGTCCACTTCTGGTTGTTCATAGAAGAGCCACATAATTTTTGCTGCGTCCATTACAGAACCACCACCGATAGCGATAATGGTGTCTGGCGCAAATGATTTCATCGCTTCAGCACCACGCTCAACGGTTGTAATATCTGGATCTGGCTCAATGTCTGAGAATACAGTATACATTACTTTATTAGAACGCAATTGCAACTGCTCAATAACCCGTTGAACAAAACCAAGTTTAACAATCAATTCATCGGCAACAATCATGACCCGTTCAACACCTGACATCTTTTGGAGGTATTGGATTGAATCACGTTCAAAGTAAATTTTTGATGGAACTTTAAACCATTGCATATTATTTCTCCGTCTTCCCACTTTTTTAATATTCAATAAGTTCAACGCACTTACGTTATCACTGATTGAGTTACGACCATACGAACCACAGCCAAGTGTCAATGATGGGAGAAAGGCATTGTAAACATCACCGATACCACCGAAAGTAGATGGAGAATTCCAGATAACACGGATCGCCTTGACGCGTGTTCCAAATTCTTTAGCCAACTCTTCATCTTCTGTATGGATAGCTGCAGAGTGACCAAGACCATTAAATTCAACCATTTGGCTCGCTTTTTCCATACCGTCTTCACGGGATTCGGACTTCAAGACAGCAATGACTGGTGATAATTTTTCACGTGTCAATGGCTCCTTTGGACCTACTTCAGCAACTTCTGCCGCAAGAATATTGGTTCCTTCTGGTACGCTAAAGCCAGCTTGCTCTGCAATCCATGCAGCTGGTTTTCCGACGATATCTGCATTCAACTTAGCTTCGCCACAGTTTTTACTGTTTGCCTTAGCACCAAAGCAGAATTCTTCAAGAAGCGCTTTTTCTTTTTTATTGACAAAGTAAACATGGTAAGACTTAAATTCTTTTACAAAATCATCATAGATTTCTTTGTCAATAATCACTGCTTGCTCAGATGCACAGACCATCCCATTGTCAAATGATTTAGACATCACGATATCATGTGCTGCTTGACGGATATTAGCTGATTTTTCAACATAAGCTGGGACATTCCCTGCACCTACACCAAGCGCTGGTTTTCCACACGAGTAAGCCGCACGCACCATCGCATTACCCCCTGTTGCAAGGATCGTTGCAATACCGTCGTGCTTCATCAACTCAGAAGTAGCTTCCATTGATGGTTTTGTGATCCATTGGATACAGTTCTCAGGAGCTCCAGCTGCTACTGCTGCTTCATAGACCACACGCGCTGCATGTGCAGATGATTCTTGAGCAGATGGGTGGAAAGCAAAGATAATTGGATTACGGGTTTTAAGAGCAATCAAGGATTTAAAGATAGCTGTTGATGTTGGGTTGGTTGTTGGAGTAACACCACAGATAACACCGACAGGTTCTGCAATCAAGGTCAAACCTGTTACTTCATCGTCTTCAATAACACCAACTGTTTTAACACCACGCATATTGTTTACAACGTGCTCACAAGCAAACAAGTTCTTGGTAGCCTTATCTTCAAAGACCCCACGTCCTGTTTCTTCTTGTGCATGTTGAGCCAAAACTCCATGCTGGTCAAGAGCTGCGACCGACGCTTTTGCGACGATATAATCCACCTGCTCTTGGTTTAACTGACGAAACTCTTCAAGGGCAACCAGTCCCTTTTGAACAAGCCCATCAACGTGTGCACGAGCTTCCGCTACTTTTTCTTCTGGTGATACTTTTTTCTCAGCCATCTATGGTTCCTCCAAAAATGTTTTCTGTTAACTTTATTTGTTAACTTTTTCACAAATATATTTTACACTTTTTCTTCTTTCTTGTAAAGAGTTTGTTAAAAATTTCACATTTTATTTTTTGAAACATTGTGATGGTTTTCTCAAACCTCCCTAAAAATCTACATTTTTTTCTTGATATTGTGATGTTTTTTGCAAACTTTTTTTGTTTCACAAATAAAAAATCAGGAAAATGAACTGCTCCCTGTCAAGTGGACAATGAAATAATAAAAGATTAGGCGACGGCCTTGTTCCTCATTTCAAGAGGTGCAAGGCCGTTGTTGCG